>JAGXLK010000528.1 GCA_018334735.1 Planctomycetota bacterium
GATCGACTTCTTTTCCCAAAACATGAACTTCAATAACAGGAGGATGTTCGGCCAACCACTCAATCGTTTCCCGTGTTCCGACACTCGTTACCGATTCCCAACGGTTACCCCTGTAGTGAAGCCAGGTAGCATAAACGCCTTCTTTTGGAAAAAGCTCATGGTGCACTTCGAGATTGGCCGTCGGACAATCCATCTCATGGCCGAGACCCGCTCCGTGGACGACGGTTCCATACATTGAATAGGGTCGTCCCAACAATCGCTCGGCCCGTTCAAGGTCCCCCTCTCGCACAGCCTCTCGGATCGCCGTGCTGGAAACCACTTCCCCATCAACGCGTATGGACGGAACTTCGTAAACTTCGATACCGAGCTCATCCTGCATATTCCTGAGTGTCTCGATATCCCCTTCCCCTCCCTTCCCGAATTTCGAGTCAAACCCGATAACGACAACTTTGGCCTCAATGAGGTCACCGAACATTTTGCGTGCAAAGTCTCTGGCCCCAATCCGGGCAACTTCTTCGTCAAACTCAATCACCACACAGCCGTCGAGTCCGAGATCCTCGAAAAGGCAGAGCCGATGCTCCAGAGCTGTAATGAAAGGTTCACCCGGTTCCCCCAGAGTCAGGCCAGGATGCCGATCAAACGTAATGACCACCGCAGGCATACCCCGGCTTTTCGCCTCATCTACGACCCGCCACAAAACTTTTTGATGCCCCAGGTGCACACCGTCAAAAACCCCCAGCGTGCATGCGCCACGCTCGTATGGCCAATCGCTTTCCGTCGGCCATCGAACCACCTCCATCGCACCTACTCCTCTTCCTTTTCGGTCTCCGGAACGGGAGATTCGTCAATCAAGCGCTGCAACAAACTATCGATAGCACGTCGCTGACGGCGGAATTTCCCGAGCATTTTTTGCATTTGAGCCCGCTGATGGAAACCCTCCTGAGAAGCTTCTTGCTGCCCCAATTTCTGGATTACGTAACAAGCCGGCTGAGCCCCTGTTTCTACCACCGTTTCAATCTGATTGCGTTCCAGCTCGAATGCTGTTTCCACAACATTTTCGACGACTACGCCGATTTGATCCACGTATGGGCTCCCTCGCTGTACGAAATCAGACTCCTGAACCCGCAAGTACCGGGCTTTACTCTTTGTTTTTTCTTCATCCGCCGATTCTTCCCCCGTTTTACCTTTTTCAGCTTCCTTTTGGCCTGCGCTTTCATCTGTCTTCTCCTTCCCCTCCTCGTCCATTTTTTCTTCCTCCGCAGCCCCGGGTTTTCCAAGCAAACTCACCAGGCGTTTTTCCATCTCTTCCACAGCGTCTTTTAACGAACTCTGCTGGGCTTTATCTTTGAATTTCAGTCCTACTTTCTTCGCCCGGTCCAATGCTTTTTGGGCGATCAGATCTGCACGGACCTGTTCGGTGACTTCTTCATACGGTTTCGGGCGCGGTGGTCGCTTGCCCAGCACCTGGAAAATGACCATCCCTTCCGAAGTATCCTTCCGCGCGGTAATGTTGACTTCAAGATTATCGCTAAAGATCGACCCGGCCAGGCTTCGGCCTCCGGGCAGAACTTCCGCCAGTTCCTGTTGGGAAACGTAGGTTCTTCCCTCATCCACCGTTACGAGCTCATAGTCGAGATCATGTCTTTTAGCCATCTGCTCAAGCGGTAAAGGTTCATCCCCGTAGCGGTCGGCTACTTTGGCAAGGTCTTTCCAAACTTTTTCTTCTTTCTCTCTGGCAGCTTCTCGCGCTTTTCTGTCTCGGATTTTCTCGCGAATTTCGTCCCTTACCTCATCCAGCGGTTTATAGACAGGTCCTTTTTCTTCCGCGGTTTCGCCGCCGACCTCAATCTGTTCCGTGTTTCCACCATTTTCAGTCGAGACACCCGAATCGCCCTCCGATTCAGTCTTTTCTGGATCCTCCCCGGCTTCCGTTTTAGTGTCCGATTCAGACGACTCTTCTTGCTCTGTTTCCTGCTCGAATTCGCTCTTATGTTCCTCGTAATAAACCTCGACTTCCTCATCTGTAACTGTTTGGCTCTTTGCCAGTTTCTCATACGAAGCCAGAGCAAACTCCAGCTTAATACGTTTCGGGGCCAGGTACCCCACTACCCCTTGAGACAAATTGCGACGTTTATCTTTATGTTCTTCGTAAAACTGCCGGAGCTCTCCCGTCTCCATATCAACTCGTTTCTTGAACGGCGCAGGGCTGATTTTGACGAACTTGAATTTGACTGCTTCACCCTCGTAACGATACTTGAGCCACAGCTCAGCATCGCTCAACTGGACAGAACTGAGCCAGTAGGAAAGCAGCTTGCTGATGCGAAACAGTTCCGGTAAAGCCGCATTGATTTCCGGATTGGCTTCGAGTTGCTTTCCGATTTTTTCGCGCAGTTCCTGCGTATTATCTCCAAAGGACCTCAGGGCAAGAAGTCCCCGTACCTCCTGTTGTGTCACTTTAATACCGGCGGCTTTAGCTTCCCGCACCAGAACGAGATAACGCCAAATAGCATCCAGGCTTGCCTGGGGACGGTCGCCCTGGAAAATGAAAGATCCGATCGGCCGGGGGAATAGTCTCGCAAAACCTGTTTTAATGAGTGTTTGAAGATCCCGCGCGGCCTCATTGAGTTCAATCTGGGTTACTTTTTCTCCCCGGATCTGACCGCGTACGCCTTTGCCCCTCGTGGCAATAGATCGCAAAGCAGGGAGCGCGCCCCAGCTGACCATAAGCAACACAACGAGTCCGGCCATCAAAATTTTCTTATTTCGTCTGAACCAACGCATTACCATCAGTTGAATACCTCTCGTTTGGGACACTGCCGGATGGAAAGTAGAGCGTTTGATGATATACTACACAATCGAGAATATCAAAGTGCTGCACAAGAGAAAGCACCGCAACCTTGAATTGCTTTCGGTAAGCGTATTTTCGCCACGGCCGTTCAGGTCCACGGGGGCAAAATCCGATGCTCTTAAGCTTGACACCCCGCTCCAAGAGCATTTAAATGGTCTTTACATCTTGTATGAAGGAGACTCGTATGACTACCAAAGAAATTATGCCGCTGGGAGTTTTCACTTCCATCGGGGCAGGTCTTGGAGCTGGATTAGATGCTGTCCAGAAAATGGGCGTTCCGACCGTTCAGGTACACGCTCCCCCGCCCGACCTGCGTACCCCCCAGCACGCCGAAGAAGTCTGCAAACAATTCAATGAGGCTGATATTGATATCACCTTGGTTTTCTGCGGCTACCCCGGTGAAAGCTATGCGACCATTGAAGCCGTGCGGGAAACAGTGGGACTTGTGCCACCGGAGACACGTGAAAAGAGAGTCCGCCAAACGCGAGACATCGCCGATTTC
>JAGXLK010000529.1 GCA_018334735.1 Planctomycetota bacterium
CGGGAGGGGGCGGACCGCCATCTTCCGAATCGCTGACGCCGCGACCCGTATTATCGTCCCGCAGCACCAGAGACCCCGGCTCTTCCATGTCCTTCACATCGGCCCACAGCACAGTCGGCGCGGCTCCGCCGCCTCCGCCTTCCCCGCCTCCTGGCACGACGCTCACCCAGTAGAGAGCTCCGATCCCTTCTCGACCTTCCACTTCCACTTTCACAGGGTCTTCCCTCCGGGTAATCACCAGCAGGGCTCCATCGTTGACCGGGTCATCGTAGACACCGGCCCCTTTCCCCTGCACATCCTGGTTTGTGACATGGATTTCGTCCTTCTCGCCGGTGGGCTCGCAGGAGAAATGCCCCTCGACATCCGCCGCTTCTTCCTGAGGGTTATCTTTACCCCTGGCTTGAACCTGGATAGTCTCGTTCGTCGCCCGGGCGGGCGCCGCTATCCCAGCAATCAACAAAATCAACACAATCAGCCACCCCTTTCTCATCTTGCACTCTCCTTCGTCAGTCTGTTGGCTTTGGGCAAAAGTTTTGTCCGCACCATCCGCTGAATCAGTTCTGCTTACCAGTGTCTTTTGGTTTCAGGTTGTCGGGTATCACATCGGTCATATTTCTCAGTTCAAGCTGTTTCATAAAGTCCCCTTCCAGCCCGGCTTCCTGGATAACTTTACGATAATAAGACTCAAATATATTTATTGGAGGCTTGTACGAATCGCTGTTCATTTCTTCGTATGCCTTCTTCACCATTTGTGGGTAGGCGTGGGCAATCCATACATTACCAGCCACTTCAAATGGCAAATTCAGCAGTAGACGATCTCGTCTTGCACTTTGTGGTAACTTCGCCAAAAGCTGTTCGGCTCGGAAATCACCGACAGAGGTCAAGAATAATCGCATGGCACCGGGGGAAAGCCCACTTTGAACGGACGGCATTGTGTAAAACAATCTGGAACGCCGCTGGATTTTAAAGATCAAGGCCTCGATTATGTAATTCTCCAGCTTCCGGCCATCAAGCCCTTTCAAAAGAGATTCACGAACGGTGCCGTTTGGCCGCATTAAATACGTTGAAATTAAATGTGGAGGAATTTTTTCCGTTTGCCTTGTCCACATTCGTAACAGTTTCAAATCGCCGGTAAAAAAATACACCCCTATTGCAATATCAGCAGCTTTTTCGCTTTTGTCCTTCATCAAACGCCGACAATGTTTCCCAATTGTTTCAATGTCAGCAGGACTATCTTCTCCTTTTACGAGGCGCTTAAGCTGGGGCACAATTGGTTTGAGATCTGGTAGATCTTCGGTCCGTAGTGTCTTGAGAAACCCCATTCGCAGGTTTTGTTTTAACTCCTTCAGCGTTTCATACTCCTTCTCCTGTTGCGCCAAACATGGGTGTACAAATGACATGACAATAACCAACATTGTTATGTACTTTTCCATTTTAATCCTCCAGAATGGAATCATTCATCTTCTTTAAACGTGGTGGCAGTGCCGGCTAAAAAACGCATATGAATTACTCAGGGCACTTCCAGCGGACACCTTTAGCGAAATGAGTAAGCGGCTGCCATCCTGTGCACTCTCCTTCAAGAACATCATCATCGGTAAATTTTCCATCTCCATCGCGCTCTAAGATCCACCCTGTTGCATAAAGCCTCTGCTGATATGCACGCAGTTCCCAAAACCTCCCTTCGTCCTCATCCGGCACCTCATAGGAGTAAGAGTGGGTTCTGCTCTGAGACCAAGCCGCAGTGATGGTGACACCAATTCCTTTGTAGCTAATATTGAGGTCGGCCTGACGGCTTGCTTCGAGACATATCTCTTCAGTCAGCCCCAACGGATAGGTTCCCCGATTGTCAGATCCAGTAAATTTATAATCATATGTTCGAAACACTCGGATTAGGGCATTATGTTCATTACCCCACATATCTTTGTAGGTTGTATTTTCTTCCCGAGACACGTACCGGTACCCCTGGTGCGGAAGGGTAGCTTCTAGCTTTTTCTCTTCCTCCGCCCAGGTGGTATTCCAAAAACCGGGCTTAATCAACTCGTAGATGCAAGTGGCCACTGTGACGCCTTCAAGTCTGGCCTCACAGGTCTTCCTCACCACTCCATCCTCTCCTTCATCCGGCTGACAGGTCTGCTCGTATATGAGCGCGATTTGGTCTTTGAAACGCGCTGGCTTGGTGTCATAAACGAAATCGTCATCCGCGATGCCAGCGTTGCAGCATTTTGGAAACCGCCCGCTTTTCGGTCTCAGAACCACCTCAAGCACCGCAAATTTGATTTTCCTCTCAAAATCGGGCTCGCCGTCTTTCGTCACCGTTACTGTATAAACCCCTGGATTGAGGTCCGAGAGCGAAGTTAAATACGGCGGTCCCGTCCATGTCCCGCTATGACCAGACGTTGCGGACCAGTCATAGGTACCCGATTGAACATTCAGCCGGAAACTGACGTCGCCTCTATCGTCCTCGGCCAAACTGCAATGCAAAGACGGGAGATCTGTGTCAGGGTCGCCATCCTCATCTTCAGAAATGTTATCCGAATCGCTGACGCCGCGACCCGTATTATCGTCCCGCAGCACCAGAGACCCCGGCTCTTCCATGTCCTTCACATCGGCCCACAGCACAGTCGGCGCGGCTCCTCCGCCTCCGCCTTCCCCGCCTCCGGGCACGACGCTCACCCAGTAGAGAGCTCCGATCCCTTCTCGACCTTCCACTTCCACTTTCACAGGGTCTTCCCTCCGGGTAATCACCAGCAGAGCTCCATCGTTGAGCGGGTCGTCGTAGACATCGGCCGCTTTCCCCTTCACATCCGGGTTTGTGACATGGATTTCGTCCTTATCGCCGGTGGGCTCTTTGGAAAAATGTCCCTCGACATCCGCCGCTTCTTCCTGAGGGTTATCTTTACCCCTGGCTTGAACCTGGATAGTCTCGTTCGTCGCCCGGGCGGGCGCCGCTATCCCAGCAATCAGCAAAATCAACGCAATGATCCATTCTTTCCTCATCTCACGCTCTCCTTCATCAGCCTGTCGGCTTCGGGCAAAAGTTCTCTCCGCACCCGCTTCGTCCAGCGAGAGTCCGGATAGCCTGCTTGACAAAAGTGCCGGCACCACAGCTGAATCAATTCTGCTCACGGGTATCTTTTGGTTTCAGCTTGTCGGGGATCACATCTGTCATATTTCTCAGGTCAAGCTGTTTCATAAATTCCTTTTCCAGCCCGGCTTCCTAGCCCGAATTTTACGGATAATGGGAAGCCATTCTTGCCAAATCAGGGTAGAATCTTTATTGAAGACCGTTCATAGCCCTTCTCAGCCAAAAATCCGGGCTAAAAAAACGGCGCATAAATCTGACA
>JAGXLK010000530.1 GCA_018334735.1 Planctomycetota bacterium
TGACAGTCGGTTTACGCAAAGCTGGTAGCACGTCCAACACCCGCTGAAGTGATTCCTTTTCGACGTTCATCTTCAGCCCCACCTTATTTTGCCCCACCATAGCACCTTTGAACAACATACCAAGATTCTCAATCTTGTTCCGTTTCCATTCATCCCGCCATGATTCTTTACAAGCTATCAGGCACGTAGTGCTCTCCATCACTGTTTCCACCACGCGCAGATTGGCTTCCCGGAGACTTCGGCCGGTCTCAGTCAATTCCACAATAGCATCGACCAGGTCGGGAACCTTTGTTTCTGTCGCGCCATGGCTGAATTCAATCGTTGCGTTGATTCCCCGTTCATCAAGGAATTGTCGGGTCACATTGACCAGCTCGGTGCTTATACGCTTATCTTCAAGGTCCTCCACGGATTCGATATCGCTACCCTCCGCCACCGCCACGACCCATCGAACGGGGACAAGCTGTTGCTTGGCATAGACCAATTTTACGACTTCCTGGACATCGCTCTCATTTTCAGCAACCCAGTCCGCACCGGTCAGTCCGGCATCAATAACACCTTTTTCGACGAAGCGAGACATAGCCTGAGGGCGAAACAGACGCACGTTAAGTTCGTCGTCATCAATGGCGGGGAAATAGGATCGAGGACGCACTTCAACCTGGTAGCCTGCTTTCTGCATCATCTCGATCGTCGAAGATTGCAGACTTCCTTTGGGGATACCTAAATTGAGTTTCTTCATTCGTAATGCTCCTGGAGCAACATCGGAAAGTTTTTGAAAGTCCGTTTACGGTTCAAAGTCCCTTTTTCGGGCAAATCGACTCCACCGGGCATTTTTTATGACGTGGTTCGCTTTCAGAACAAATCTCACGTGCATTATCAACGAACAATTGGTCTACTGCCACATAATCGTCTTTGTCCCAGAGTTTCATAAGGCTTCTTTGATTGGTTTGAGTCGCCCGAGGATTTTTAACCAAACCCAAGCGGTAAGCCATCCGGGCGGTATGAATATTGATGGGAAAAGTTTTAGCATCGATGCTGAACAGCAACACTTCGTCGGCAAGATCCCGCGGGACTTCCTGCAAACTGCGCAGGAACGTTCTCGCCTGGGCCGTTGTCAACTCATCGAGAAAGCCCAGAGACACCACGTTTCTTAGGTCGAAAAGGCTTTCCAGAATTTTCTTTATATGCTCGGCTGCAGTTGTTGCCCAATCGGTTGTGGCCATAGCCGAGGCAATTTCCACGGGAGGGCTAACTCTCACTTCGTTCCAGTCCACAAAAGTTCGTTTCAATTGTCTGAGAGCCCTGGTTCCACGGCGAACACTTGTGTAACGCCACAGAGCGCTTTGGATAAGCTGGTCCAGCGGTGGCCGCACCTTTCGCCTTGTGGGATCTCCGTACTTGTTAATGGCGTATTCGGCGATTTCTTCGGGAATTTCCTTTTTTCTCTTGGCACTCACCACTTTTCATTACCTCGCTATGCCATCTCTCTTGCGACTCTATTGTTCATCATCCGTCTTTTGCTTACGTTTCCGCTGCTCCTCCATAACTTCGTCAATCAATCGGTCCACACGGAGGGCCTCAAGCATTTCCTCATCTTCAACAAATTCCAGCACAGGTGTATTACGCAATTTAATACGGCTCGCCACAAGGCCCTGGATACGGCCACGAGCATGAGCGAGAACGCTAATTGTTTGTTGACATTCTTTTTCTGAACCACGCAACATAAGATACACTTTGGCCGTCCGGAATTCTCCGTCCGCCGTAACTCGGGTGACCGTTGCGAATCCCAACCTGGGATCATTGAGCTCTCGCAAAATGATACTGCTGATTTCACGGCGGAGAAGTTCTTCTTTTTCTCTGTGTTTTCTTGTAACCATCATGCAATCTTTCGGTAGGTTTACTGATGGAAAACTTCGATACTATAATCCGTCAGTTGTGCGCCACGAAACTTGCGGACCATTTTTACCACCTTTTCCAGCGAACCCCGCACATATCGAGCGTCTGATGAGACCTGAGCCACCGCCACATGCGCCGTCTGGCAGAAATCCTGCTTATCTACTTCCGAGACACTCACATTATGTTTATTGCACAAACGGTCTTTCAAACTGTTCAAAATGCGCCGTTTGTTCTTGAGGGACCGGCACTGGCGCAAGGCAAGTTTGATATCAAGTATTCCCACAACCACGGTCGGATCACTCCTGCAAGGCCCCCTGATGGCCCGGAATCAGGACAGCGCGCGTTTGACTTCTCGAACAGTGTAACACTCAATCAGATCGCCGACTTCAATATCGTTATAATTCTGGAGTTTTATACCACACTCGTAGCCACTTTCCACTTCCCGCGCATCGTTTTTCTCGCGGCGTAAAGACTCAATGCGTCCTTCGTGCACAACTGTTCCGTCGCGGACAAGTCGCACCCGGCTTCCGCGTTTAACAACGCCATCTCGTACGTAACATCCGGCGATATTCCCCACACTACTGATTCTGAATATCTGGCGCACCTCAGCCACACCGACGCGTTCTTCTCTTCGCTCGGGTTCCAGAAGTCCCTCAAGGGCGTCTTTAACCTCCTGAATTGCCTCATAGATAACGCGGAAATATCGGATATCAACACCCGTTTCTCTGGCTTCCTCCCGTGCTCGTTCTTCCATACCGACGCGGAAAGCAATCACGACCGCATCTGAGGCATCCGCCAGCAACACATCACTGACATTAACCGGGCCCACCCCCCTATGGAGAACTCTGACGCTGACTTCATCATCGGTTCCTAACTGTTCAAGACTGTTGACGAGGGGCTCAAGAGAACCTTTAACGTCACCTTTGACAACGACTCGGAGCTGTTCTTCTTCACCGGCCGCCAGGCTCTGGTAGAGATTTTCCAGCGTGATATGGGATCTGGGCCGACGTCTTTCCTGCTCCATTTTTTCGATGCGCTCTTCAGCAACCTCCCGGGCAATATCCAGATCCTTCACAACCACAAACGGGTCACCCGCCTCCGGAACGCGGTCCAAACCGCTCACGGCCACGGGGGTGGACGGGCCGGCGTACGAAATTTCTTGTCCTCGCTGGCCCAGTAGCGAACGAACGCGCCCATGCGCTGGGCCACATACCATGATATCGCCCGGTTCCAGATGTCCACCCCGCACGATAACGTTAGCGACCACTCCGAGACCTTCTTCCATTCGCGACTCAAGAACAGCACCATCTGCTGGTCTGGTCGGATCGGCTTCCAATTCCAAGATTTCCGCTTCCAAAAGCGTCCGCTCCAGCAACTCGTTGATCCCTTCACCAGTCAGGGCACATACTTCCACGCATCCGGTCTCGCCGCCCCATTCTTCTGCATTTAA
>JAGXLK010000531.1 GCA_018334735.1 Planctomycetota bacterium
GTTGCCCAATCAGGGTAGAATCTTTATTGAACACCGTTCACAACCCTTCTCAGCCAAAAATCCGGGCTAAAAAAACGGCGCATAACATCTGACAACTTAAAATCAGTGATCAGCAACGAGGCGAACGTTACGTTGAGAAACGATTGGCTTTAACTGCTTTTTCGCAAGGAAGATACAGACATCTTCCGGCACAGTAGCACTGGCCGGAAATTGTGAGCACTTCTTGTTGTCGTAAGTTCTTACGCCTAAACGGCATGCGCCGTTTTATATAGCCTGCATCCGTAAGATGCAGCCTAGCCGAAGGCGGGCGTAGCATTTTGCTGCGACGAACTTCACTCGTGCGATCCAATACCATAATACGCTCTACCCAAACACCCCTGAATCGCCCGCTTCGCGGGCTCTTGACCCATTTCCCCCATTTCTTGTTTTCCGATTCTCTGCGAATGTGAATAGGGGCCCATTTTAAATATCATTGGCATTGGCATCCCCCTTCCAGATAATCCACCGCGACTCGCGGCCACCGCACACCATAGCCGGCTCCGCCGGCGGGGTTCATGCACGAACCGGTGCTGATACGATTGTCCGCCACGCCGCATATTCCGTTCCGCAGCAAACGACAACGACTCCGGGTCTTACGACCCGGTGCACAGGCTGGAGAGCCTGTGCTACATGCGTCTGTCAGCCGAACCGGCGCACCTCCGTTGCCCCCATCGGCGCAGGGCCGGCGGAGGTCAGAACTTTTTCTGCCGCTTACAGAATGATCGACACCAGACATGAGGTTTATATTACAACAACCTTTAAAGAGGTTCCCGAGTACACGTTTAGTGTGCGTTTCATCAGCCGTCCACGCCCAAAACGTCATTGCGAGGCGTTCCGCTCAGCGGGACTCCGCGGCAATCTCGCTGTTGGGCCAACAAAACGACGAGATTGCTTCGTCCATCTTACGATGGACTCGCAATGACCCATGAAGCGGTATTGGTGGGCCAAACTCATACGTTTCCGAAGGAAACCTCGTCACCTGAGAGCAGTGGATCTTTGAGGGCCTTTCATGTATGGTGCATCCGAAGTCCGGTTTGCTGATAAGCTTTGTGCAGATGGGGAATATGAGATATGACTTGCGAACTTCCCAACATCCTGCTGATCACCACTCATGATCTGGGGACGTATATGGGTTGTTACGGGTGGGATTCGGCTTTGCGAACACCTCACCTCGATCGCGTGGCCCGGGAAGGCGTGCGATTCGAGAACCAGTTTTGCACCGCTCCTTACTGCAGCCCAAGCCGGGGGAGCATCATGAGCGGCAAATATCCGCACAAAAATGGCCTCATGGGGCTCGTTAATCTTGGTTGGGATATGCCTTTGGATAATGAGCTGTTGCCCACCTTGTTGGGGGAGGGCGGCTACGAAACGTTTTTGTTTGGGTTCCAGCACATTGCCAGCGATGTTTCCGGAATCGGATACGATTGCGTGAGTGAAAGGGGAAACTATGGATGCGACGCCGTCGCACCACTGGCGGCTCAGTTTCTCAAAAAGAGATCCGGCTCAGCGAAAAAACCCTTCTATGCAAAAGTTGGTTTTTCAGAAGTGCATCGACCATACCGCGTTTCGCGCGCACCCGAAGTCGATGAAGGAACGATCCGGCCACTGCCGTTCCTGGAAGATACCCCGGGCTTGCGAAAAGATATGGCCATGTTCTACGGGGTGATCCAGAGAATGGACCGGGCCGTGGGGCATGTTCTCGATGCACTGGAATCCGCGGAACTCTCGGACAATACCGTGGTCGTCTTTACAACCGATCACGGAATTGCGTTCCCCCGGGCCAAAGCGACCCTCTACGATCCCGGCATTCGGACCGCGTTGCTCATGCGCTGGCCCGGGATGGTTGAGGAAGACCGGGTCGTCGATGAGCTGATCAGCAACGTCGATCTACTGCCGACTTTGCTTGATATCACGGGAGTTCCCGTCCCATCGGACCTCGATGGGCGCTCTTTCTGGCCGCTGCTGCAGGGGGAGTCTTACGAACCTCGCGAGGCGGTTTTTGCGGAGAAAAACACGTCGCCGGATGATATCAAACGTTGCGTGCGGACGCCGCGATACAAATATATCCGCAACTGCAACACCGGTCCGCGGCTCGAATTGCCTACCGATATCGAGGTAACGGCTACGCGGGGTGATATGGGTGAAGAACATCTCAAACCCCGTCCGCCGGTGGAACTTTACGATCTTGAGACAGATCCCTGGGAGAAAAACAATCTCGCGGGCGATGACGATTACGATTCTGTCGAGGAACAAATGCAAAAAAGACTCAAGCGGATTCTCCGGGAAACAGACGATCCCATTCAGAACGGCGCTAGCAAACGTCCTGAGGAGGAAGAGGAACATTTCGAGCGAATATGGACCGAGGAGGCCATGCAGGGGCGAAAGGAGCGGGAACGCTCAATTCAGGAGGAATACGAAGAGTTGAAGTCAGATCATTCATGACCGTGTGGGAGAAGAATCGGATGATCGGAGCAATCGCCGGCGACATCATCGGTTCCGTTTACGAAGCCCGTCCGATCAAAAACAAGGATTTCCCGCTCTTCAGCCCGCAATGCCGTTTCACCGACGACACGGTATTGACGGTCGCGGTGGCCGAGGCGATCGTCAATGGTCGTTCATACCAGGAAGCCATTCGAGATATCGGGCGGCGGTATCCCGACGCGGGATACGGAAGGATGTTTTTTCGATGGTTGATGTCGGACGATCCCCACCCTTACAACAGCTGGGGCAACGGGGCGGCGATGCGGGTCAGTCCCGTCGGTTTCGCCTTTACGAGCGCGGACGAAGTGAGGGAAGAAGCCCGAAAAACGGCTGCAATATCGCACAACCATCCCGAGGGAATAAAAGGGGCGCAGGCAACGGCGTTGTCCGTGTTTCTGGCGCGAACCGGCTGCGAAAAAGAAGAAATCCGTTCCCGGATAAGTGACCATTTTGAATACGACATGGACCGGACAGTGGAGGATATCCGGCCGGACTACAGTTTCGATGTGTCCTGCCAGGGAACGGTGCCGGAAGCAATCATCTCGTTTCTCGACTCCAGTTCATACGAGGATGCGGTGCGCAACGCCATCTCGCTCGGAGGCGACAGCGACACGCTGGGTTGCATAACCGGTGGGATTGCGGAAGCGTTCTACGGGGCAGTGCCGGAGGACATCGCAGAGAAAGTGCGGGAAATAGTCCCGTCCGATTTGCTGGAAATTACGGATGAATTCCGCCTCCAATATTGCAAGGGGTAGCGGGGGAGTGCCTATCGCTTGTTCAAAAACTGGGGCGGCGAGCTGGCAACCGCCCGCAGCGACC
>JAGXLK010000532.1 GCA_018334735.1 Planctomycetota bacterium
TTTTCCCCGCAGTTCATCCATAACGGCGATGAGATCCGCCACGCCGCTGTCTGGATCTTCGGCTGTGATGCTTACGGCAACTTTGTCGGCGAACTGGGCATCGCGGAGAAATTCCACTGTCCTGCGGCCCCGGCTTCCCTCGGGCAGCATCGCGACCAGCCCCCCCTCATAGGGAATTGTTTTCAGCCCCAGCAGGGACAGCAACGCCACGATCACCAGCCCGATAATAACGGCCAGCGGGCGGCGATAGAGGGTCCAGAAAATTCGCTCGAACCACCCATCACTCATCAGGCCGGACCCTCCAGACTTCTTCATCGATTTTTTCGTTCAGTTGCAGATCAAAAAAGCGGACTATTGTCACATCGTCGTTGCCCTGGGTGATTTTTATCTTTTTCAGGTAATCTTCATTGTCGCGGAACACGACCCGGACACTTTTGATAATCGATTCCATGTCGCCACCTTCTTTCGGCGTGAAAGTAAGTGTCAGAGGATCGCGGTCCATTAGTTCGACATTGTAGCGTTCTCGCAGGTCCCCGTACCGACCCGCGAACCAGGCGGTGAGTTGCTCGAATGCTACCTTATAGGTGGCGTTTTTGTCCAACCGGAGCGTTTTTACCTCGTTGGTATCTTCTTCCCATTGTTTCAATTTCGGCCCACAAATGACCATCCGGTAACGGACCGGTTTCTGGACATGCCAGGCCACTTTATTCGGATTGGCGACGGCCAGATGCCCTTCGATGATCATTTTGCGTTCAAACATGGCGAGGTGTTTTTCCTGAACAAAGCGTGCCTGAACCGTCTCGATTTCGGAGAGGTGTTTTTCGAGATCCTCCATGATCTCTTTCTTAGTCCGTTTGTCGGGCTTTTTCTCTTCTTTTTTCCTCTCCTCAGGTTTGCCTTCCTCTTTGGCGTTAGCTTCTTTCTGTTTTTCTTCGGATTTTTTCGAATCCTTTTCGGCGTTCCCCTCTTTTTTTTCTTCTCCAAACGCGAGCCCAAAAGCAAGAAGAGCCATTATCATCAGGAAGGAAAGTCTTTTCATATTGTTTTTTCTCCGTTGGAAGGTTGCCAGATACTAATCTGTCCGTTTGCTATTTCAGCACCGTCTTTACTGATACTACCCTGCACAACTCCGAAATCGCCCATTTTAACGGTTTTGTGAACACTTATCTCGAGGGTGTCCCCGACATGAGCGAGCCCGGAGACTTCCACATTTCTGGCGCTCATGAGCAAACCATCATGTTTTTTTCGTTCTTCTTCGTTCTGAAGAAAACCGTGTACAGCGGCAATCGATTGAGCCAGTAATTCAACGTAAGCCGTTTCGTCCAGCACACCATCTTCGTCAACGAAGATGTCCTCTGCCAACGGGGTAGCGCGCACTTTCCCACGCCGCTCACCAACCGATACGAGTTCTTTCACCATCAGCATTGGGTGTTTATGAGGCAGAAAGGGAGTGACGTGGCAGGGTAGAGCTTGAATTTTTTTGTCCTGATTGCGCCAGCAGAACGGATCGGCTGCCAGAAAATCACCGGTTAACTGATAGGCGCTACCGCGACATCCGTAGCAGCCGCCCGATTTTTCGCACGAACGACACGGCTCCCTGATGTATTCCGGGAAGTGCCGCAGCTTTTCCATTACTTCGCTACGATCCAAAATCTGCTCAAGGGGTTCTTCACGGATGTTGCCCATCGGTATCGTAACCCCGACGCAGGGCATGACAC
Organism: Planctomycetota bacterium; assembly: GCA_018334735.1. The sequence continues at coordinate 1,719 of JAGXLK010000532.1, forward strand.
TGCCGTCCGAAGCAACCAGACATGAAAATTGGTGACGCAAACACCGGTTGCCGACCAGGGGAGGCTGGGGATCCCATTCGTGATCGAATTCTTCGCGATCGATGCGGGACAATTCATCGAACAGTTCTTTCTGTTCCGAAATCGGCGCCAGGAGCCATTCATTGGCAATGGACCGCCCCTGAGGTGTGATCATTTCAAAATATGGTTCGATTCCATGGTTGCGAGCCCACCGCCACAGATCCGGCAATTCGTCGATATTCTGCTTACAGATTATCGTACTGATAGCCAGACGCTTAGCGGGAGAAGGGTAGCCGCTTTCCTGCAGGTTTTTCAGGGCTCCGTGGATGATTTCATACCCTTTCTCGCAACCGGTCAATTCGTTTTGGAGCTCCCGGTCGAAGGTGTTGAGTTTCAGCACCACCGCGACGTCATGTTCGTACATGAAACGGGCGTTTTCCGGCGTCATATTTGTCCCGTTTGTAAACATTTCCACCGTGAGATCATTTTCCCGCAGAAATTCAATTCGCTCCCGTATTTCGGGGTAGATCATCGGTTCGCCGCCAAGGATAATGATTTTTTTGGCGCCCAGTTCTTTGGCCTGGATAACGAGGTCGTCGATTTCTTCGGGTTTCAGTTCCTGAGCCTCAAAAGCCTCATCGTTATAGCAATATGGGCAACGGAAATTGCACGCCTGAGAAAATTCTATTTCCATTGACAACAGGCCCCTGCGTTCCACAGTTTCGGCAATTTCTTCTTCAGAAAAGCCGAATCCATCTATCGGGTTTGGGCAGTTAATACTCACGTGGTCCTCCGGTCAACAAAACGCATTGGCTTGCGATATTTGGGGTCAAAAACTTCTTTACGCAGAGAGTCGAGTTCTTCGATAACAACCGCCGGTTTTACACGCAGGTGTGACTGCAGTCGGGCGGCGATACGATCGGCGTCCCATTCGGGATCACTGACCGCGACATGGATAGTGAGCTGATCGGACAAGGCTTCTTCGCCCGTGACTTCGACATAATGTTCTTCAATAGCGGGTATGGTTTGCAGGGCCGCGGCGATGGGTTGCGGATACAGCGTCGTTCCCTTGTATTTGATCATCTGCTTTTTGCGTCCGAGTATCGGTCCCAGGCGGACGCTGTTTCGGCCACACCCACAGGGCTCTTCCAGCAGGAAAGAGATATCGCCCGTGCGATAACGGATCAGGGGCATCCCTTCGGTCCCCAGAGGAGTGAGCACAACTTCGCCATTTTCACCCGGCTTAACCGGGTCCCCCTGGTCATCGACGATTTCAATCACAGCCAATTCAGGATGGAGATGCCCGCCTTGTTGTTTGATGCACTCACAGAACGTCGTGACCGCTTCGGTGGAAGCATAGGTTGAGTAGACATCGGCGCCCCATTTTTCATGAATAATTCGACCGAGAGGCAAGTATTGCAGGTTTTCGTCGCGAACGGGTTCGCCAATACATACAAGACTTTTGACGGACATCGCGGCGGGATTGATAGTGTTTTGTTCCGCACACTCCGCGAGTTTTTTCAGGAAGGAAGGAACGCCGACAATCGCCGTTGGCTCGGCCCGGCGCAGGATTTGCAAATGACTTTCCAGGGGGGCATG
>JAGXLK010000533.1 GCA_018334735.1 Planctomycetota bacterium
TGTCCAGCTGATGCTCGGTCACGCTGACGTGTCCACAACCGAAATTTACAGCCACGTCGACGAAGATCGGTTGGTGGGTATCCATAAACAATTCCATCCCAGGTCATAGCAAAAACTTGTGCCAGGAGCCGTTCAGCCATATTTTGTGAAACGCCCGAGTGCTTTATTGCGAAGCATTTTTCCCGAAAAAAAGCGCGTGCCATGACAGAGGCTCTGACCGAAAAGCTTGAAAAGGGCGAAAAACCCCTCTGGTTACGTCTGCCCAGAAAAGGACATTGGCGAGCGGTTTTTTTGGTGATTCAGATATTTGGCCACCTGCTTCTGACGATATTGTCGGTGTTGTTCGCCTGGTTCCTTTTGCCTCTGCGAATGGTGTTTAAGATTCTTTTGGGGACTGTTCTGGTGGTCACGACGAATGCGCCGCTGGTTGCATGGGCGATAAAACGTCTGCCCGTCTATACACGTTCAGGAGATTCCATTTTTTTTGTCACAGATCGGCGGGTGGGTATCCTCCGTCCAACTGGTGAGTTGCAGCAGCTTCCTCTCTCCGGGGAGTTGGAGCTGAGTCTGAAAGCCGGTGTGCTGGAGTTCTCCCTTGGAGAATCGCACCTTTGTTTCGCAGGTCTCACCGAGGAAGAAAGAGAAATTGTCATGTCGCTCGCCCGGGGACTCGTGGAGAAAGACAACGATAGCGACGAGGAGAGCTGAACGTATGCCGTTGCTGCGCAAAAGGTTACATTTTTGGCTCGTCGGCGTCGCCGGACAGTGCCTGCTCGCGGGTTTGAGGTTGATGTGGAGGATAAAACTGGTTGATTCGACGGGGGCGGAGACGCTGCTGAAGAAACGGACGGGAAAGGTCATACTGGCCTTCTGGCACCGGAATATTCTCTCGTGCCTGTGTTATTTTCGGGGTTATCCCATAGCCGTTCCGGTCAGCGAACATCGGGACGGAGAATTTGTCGCGCAGGTTATGGAACGATGCGGTTGTCTCGCCGTCAGGGGATCGTCAACTCATGGAGCGTTGAGGATGGTGCGACGTTTGCTGGTAGCCATCAGGGACGGCTGGAATTGTGCCATAACGCCGGATGGACCGAAAGGTCCAAAATATTCCGTGCAACCGGGTTTTGTGTTGCTGGCGCGCCGCAGCGGGCAGTCGGTTTATCCGATGGGAGTTGCGGTGGATAGGGCGTGGACGTTTTCAAGCTGGGACAGTTTTGTGTTTCCCAAACCCGGCGCGCGCATCGTTATCCATATCGCAGAACCCATTACGCCGGAGGCCATACGGGCGAGAGGTGTAGAGGAGGCGTGCCGCTATTTGAAGCAGCGCCTGATGGAAACAACTCGAAAGGCGGAGAGCGAACTGTCAGCAGACTGAGCTGAGGCTGACTCTCCGGGCCGACATGACTTCTGTTGCCGGATACTTGAGGTGAAGCCGGGACAGAGGTCTCCGCATCATCCCCACGGGATGAGGTTCTGCCTCCTTGCGTTGACGTATTCGGCTGTGGTGGGCGCGCTAAATGCGTAAGAAGCCAAACCCCGGGATTGGTCAGTCCTGGATCACGTCAGTGTTTGCCATAAGATCCCCCAGCCTTCGCTTGTCGGATCTGCGGTTCGCTACGATCAGTTCCACTATTGCGAAGAAAGGGATGCAAAGAGGCCAGTTCCTATCCAGCGACTCGGCCGCGCCAATTGGTTTCCTCGTCTCGGCATCCACCACGCGCAGGCCGATAAAAGCCTTCCCCGGACTCATTCCTGCCAGGGAATCCTTGAGCGTCATATATCCGAGCAGCCAAACCACCCCGCAAACTATGTATATGCCCAAAAAAACTTTGTTGGAAGCCGGGAGATATCCCCATACCGGGTGAAGGTCCCCCGACGCCCATGGAACTGTACGTAAAATACTTAGAAATTATGTTCTCACTGTTGAATCAGTGTTATTTACCATGGACCCGCCCAATCAGTGACATGAGTACTTATTTTTGGAGAGACGGCGATTTACATAGTGCGGGTGCTTTGATATCGGAAGAGAAAAGCGTCAGACTGAACGCAGTTGGATATGCGGAGCAGGAGCCAGCAGCTTTCCCAATTGACAGGTGGTATCCCTGGGAAGCCTGGGTAGAAAGCGATGTGGCCGAACAAATAACTGGTGTTGCGGGGTTGGTAATGTTCAGGTTTATACCAGATGAATGCTATCCAAAACGGTGAATTTTGGAAAAGCAAGACGTTCGTTATTTGGATATTGTTTCGTCTGTAAAAGACAAACATAGTTGTTTTGGTTCATTTGAACAAAGGATAAGATGCTTTCAGTTAGCTTCTCTTTTGATTGCTAGAATATGGAGTTGATACAAATGTTAACTAAGCCTGAGGTAGCTTTTTTCCTGGGATTGGGAACACTTTTGTTCGGTGTGAGTGTCTTTGCTGGAACTACTGAGCCTTCTTTGGAAAGCGACAAACGTGAAATTGTGGATCAGGCGCTTGAAAGATTCCAGGAAAACGTCTCATCGGAACGACTTGAAATCTACCAGCGTTTCGCGAGGTGGACGGTTAACTCCATGGCAGGTATTAAAAACTGGAAAAACCTTAACGAGGGACAGCGAGGCGCGATAGTTACGTCGATCCAGGCAGGCATAATAAATGTTCAGCCGGGTGGCGAAGGGCTCAAAGACGAAGAGGTAGCGCGACGCTTGTCGCTGTTTCCAAAACAAACGACTAAGAGCCTGGCCAGTATAAGCCCAAAGGATTTGAACCAGATAGCGAAACGCTACGAATCTTTGGCAATAGATGCAAAACGTTACCAAGAAATGTGCCTTAAAGTTGTCGCTGATCATCCTGTTCTCTTGCTTGATAAGAAGGTTAACGCCGCCGCTGCTGCAATGAGGGGAGGCTTCAGTGAAGCCCGGCGGGGGCTATATTGGGATACGCGGGATCTTTCTTCTCCACACGACATTGGCGATTTAATACGTGATTTCGGCCGAAAGACGGTGGAAGAAGCCGTTGTTGCACACGCCCAGTCAGCCGTTTTTTCAATGCGACCATTTTATAGCATCTACGCATATCCTCGGGTCCCATATTCTGGCCCTTTGGGCAAGAAGAAGCTGGCCAGCCTGAAACAGTACATCGAAGGCAGGCACATGTACAAGGGAGTGTTTGTTATTATAAATATAAGGGATTTTTGGCACAGTATAGAAATGGTAGCCAATTGTCTAATGGGGCGGCGTCTGCCGGCGAAGCCGTTTCCCATAGCGCAACGTCAAACCGCTCTTGCCACGCAATTCAAACAAATTTCCGAATATATGAGCGAAGCCCCGGATTTCGTCCCGCTGACGTTCGGCGGA
>JAGXLK010000534.1 GCA_018334735.1 Planctomycetota bacterium
AGCTCCAGACGCCCGGGAAAGTCAAAATTCAGCCAGACGGCCGGGTGGGAATTACCCGGGTGATGGTTCGTCCTTCCGAAAACATCGTGCGTATTGATCACGCCCTCAAAGACAAGCAGAAAGAACGGGCCGATCGGGCAAATGCAATGTTCGTTTTCGGGATGGAAGAGGCACCAACCGTCGAGGTTAACGACCGTCCCCTGCCGTCGGATAAGCTTGAAGAGGTCCGAGTGGATGGTGAGAAAGCATGGGTGGTGCCACTGGAGGATCAGATCCCTGGAATAGATGAGCTGCGGCAACGGTTTGAAAAAGCCGACCAGGCGTTTCAAAAGGAGCTGGAGGGGTAGGATGTTTTCGGAACGCTCCTGAAAGGAGAGGTTCAGTTGACGCCAGACGAAATCGGTTACGAAAGAGAATACCCGAAGGTCAGTGATAGCTTCGCGGGGGAGAAGCGCCTTCCGGCTACACTCCATTTCAGACCCTACCACCGAGTTTATCCCGGTGGAGGAATACCTCTGCACTACATCACCTCTTAGCAACTTCCCTTACCCCCGGGTTCATGAAGTTTGCCAGCGGCGTCTCGGAAATGTAGAGTATAGATACGAGCAATCCAAACTGAAAACCCCTGACGAGGAGCCGTTTTGGTGAGCCTATCGCAGCCAGATATCAGCGCGGTCCTGCTCGGCGGCGGCGACAGCCGCCGGATGGGGTTCCCCAAAGAGATGATCCGGGTCGACGGCGAGCCTCTGGCCGTGAAGCAGGTTCGCAAGTTGCAGGAGATTTTTCCCTCCGTGGCCGTTTCATCCAATCACCCCGGCTACCTCGACTATCTACTGGATTGTCCGATTTGGGAAGATGAACTCGAAGATGCGGGGCCACTCGCGGGGGTTCTGACGGGTCTGCAGAAGGCTGAAACCGACTGGGTCTTTTTCCTCTCATGCGATCTGCCGGCCATCCCCGTCTCGGTAGTGCAGCGCGTTGCCGATAGGGCTGCGGAGACCGAGACTGATACCGTGGCGGTGTACGGCGAGAATTTTGTATGCGCGGCGCACCATCGGTCCCTCATCTCCGATCTCGAAGTGTTTTTGGATGAAGGCGGACGCTCGGTCCTGAAATTTATGGACGGGCGGGAATTCGAGAAATTGTCATTCCCGCAGGTGGAAGATTGGTCATTTCGGGACGTGGACGGGCCGGAAGATTTATGGATTCTGGAACGCGTGTTTGAAGAGGTCGAGCCCCTGCCCGTAAAAACTGTGCCCATGCAACGTGTCGGCCGCGAGGGCAACGGGACAGATCAGGTTGTTGTGGAACGACCGCTTGCGGTTCGCGTCAACGGGGTGAAAATTGCCACCGTGATGAGCATTCCGAACGCAGGGCGCGAGCTGGCGACCGGACTCGTGTCGTATCTCGGGCTCATCGACGGCGCGGACGACCTGAAAAGTCTTGAAGTCGACTATGAATCGGGCAATGTTTCGCTTCAGGTGAAAGCCGATGATGACCGGGTGGCTAACGCGGTGCAGTTTCTGGTTACTTCGACCTGTGGGGGCAACATTTACGGGGCGGAGCTGGAAGGACTGGAGGAAGCCGGTCGGGGAGAGTCCTGGACAGTTTGCTCCAACCATTTGCTTGAGTGTTTGCGATCACTCCGTTCGAGGTCGCCCATATTTGAACGAACGGGCGGTACGCACCAGGTTGCTTTTACGGACGGCGAGGGGATCCGGTATTTTTACGAGGATGTAGGCCGGCACAACGCCCTCGACAAAGTTGTCGGCAAGGCGATTCTGGACGGCTATTCCCCCGGCAATGGGGCGTTGCTCTGCACGGGTCGGATCAGCACCGAAATGGTCTTTAAGGCCCTGCGGCAGGGCGTTCCTGTGATTGCCAGCAAAGCCGCTGTCACGTCACACGGACTGAAATTGGCCGAGAAATATGGTCTGACGGTCGCGGGATTTGCTCGCGGTGGACGAATCAACATTTACAATGCGGGATGGAGAATAACAGGAGGTTAAGAATGGCGGAGAAAGAACAGATCGAAGAAGCTGTTCGTGAAGCTGCGGAGGGTGGGCGCATCGCATGTCGGAATGCGCTGGATATCGCCGATCGGCTCGATGTTGACGGGCGGCTGGTCGGCAGGACGATCGATTCAATGGGCATCAAAATCGTGCGGTGCCAGCTCGGATGTTTTGGATGGAAACGAAAATCAGGAGGCGACAACGAATGATTCCGGTCGACGAAGCATTGTCTCGCGCGCTTGCAGCGGTCGACGTTCTGGATTGCGAAACCGTACCGGTGTATGAATGCCAGGGGAGAGTGCTGGCGGAAGACGTGTTGGCTCGGATTGATAGTCCTCCGTTCAACAAGGCGGCGATGGACGGATACGCTGTCCGTGCTGAGGATGTTTCTGCATTGCCGACTGAACTTCAATTGGTTGGGGAGGTCTTTGCCGGTGAATTTCCGGAGTTTGAGATAGGCAAAGGCGAAGCGGCGGTGATCACCACCGGTGCTCCTGTGCCGCCGGGAGCGGATATGGTGGTTATGGTGGAACATACTGAGCAGATTGGAGATTCGGAAGTCCGTGTAAAAAAGCTCAGCGGGGGGAATATTTGCAAACAGGGGGAAGACATCACGGCCGGGTCGACGGTCCTGCGGAAAGGCACCAGACTGGATGTCCTTCACGTCGGCGTGGCTGCGGCGGCCGGGTACCCTCAGTTGTCGGTCCACTGCCAACCGAGCGCGGCGATATTATGTACCGGCACGGAGGTTGTCGAACCGGGGGGCGAGGTGGGGCAAGGCCAGATTTACAACAGCAACGGCCCGATTTTGCGCAGTTTGCTGAACCCGGTGTCCGAAAAGGTGAAATATCTCGGGACGGTTGGAGATGATCGGGAACGGCTGCTGAATTTGATCCAGGAGGGGCTCCAGGAGGATCTGTTCATTATTTCCGGTGGGGTGTCAATGGGACAGTATGATCTCGTTCCTGGCTGTCTGGAAGAGGCGGGTGTAAAGAAAATGTTTCACAAATGCGCGATGAAACCCGGCAAACCGACATGGTTTGGCTGCAAAGGAGATACGTTGGTGTTCGGCATGCCCGGAAATCCCCTGTCCTGTTTTGTCGTGTTCCATGTGCTGGTGCGTCCTGTGGTCGACCGGATGATCGGGATTGAGGGGGCGGGCCTGGAGTACAGCACGGGCCGGGTAATGGAAGGTTTTTCAAATAAGGGTAAGCGAGCACACTTCATTCCCGCCAGGCTGGAGGTGGAGGAAGGTGAGGTGCGTCTGAGGCGCTTGCCGCACCACGGCAGCGCGGATATTATGGGGTCGTCGGCG
>JAGXLK010000535.1 GCA_018334735.1 Planctomycetota bacterium
CCCCATCGTAACCGGCCGACCATATGTCGACTGTGTTGGAATTGATATTAGATGCATCCCACGACCCTTCATCATCGTTATTGTCGAATCGGAAACAATTGACCGTGCGGTCCTCTCGGAACGGATCGCGGTATTCTTCGTTCCCATCACCATCGCTGTCAAGGAGCCGGTCGGCCTGAAAATTGAAGTATGCATCGGCGTTTTTCGTGGCAGACACTTCCGAACCGGAAGCAGAAACGCGGAACGTGGTGCCGAGATAATAGACAATCGCCTCTTCTGAATCGTTCGCGTCCACGGTCGCGTCGCCATCGAAATTATTATTCGGAGGGTACGCATTCCAATCCCGTTCGTAGGCGACAAAGGCGGTTTCGAGTCCGCGGATTTCGGTTTTCGTCGCCCCTTTTTTCGCCGCGACGCGTGCGGCGTGGATGGCGGGCATCAGCATGGCGGCGAGTATACCGATGACGGCGATCACAACGAGCATCTCCACGAGCGTGAACGCCCGGTGGGCGCGGCGACGGGTGATCTTTGGATTTTTCATGTCAGTCTCCAGGGGGAAAAGTGAACGGAGTAACGGGCCGGGGTAAGCTTTGAGTGAATTGAGTAACGGACTGGAGCTGGTTGCTGTTTGGTGCGGAGGTACCCTCCCACCGAGATAAACTCGGTGGTAAGGAAAACGCGCGCTGGAGTCCTCTTAGTGCAGAGGTACCCTTCCACCGAGGTAAACTCGGTGGTAGGGTGCGGCGGGTCCGGGGCGTCGAATCAGGCACTGACTTTTTGCAGGCTACCGCTGACCCTGTGTCACCGGGGCTATCGTTCTGCACGAGGGGCGCATCCTTCCGCAAAAAAGCTACCACTGACCTTGTGTCAGTGGAGCTGTACTTCTGCACTAAAGAGCCACACGCACCAAAAAGGTTACCACCGACCTTGTGTCGGTGGGACCGTACTTCGTGTGGGAAGCAAAACCTCCGGGGGGAGCGTTTTGGAGTGCGATGCACTGGTGCCGGTTTCGATTTCCTTCGTACGCTCCCAAACGGGCGAAAAGAATCATCATCGGTTGGTTCGGCTTTGTCTCTCGCGCGGGAACTATCTTTGTGACGGCACAGAAGTGAAAGCGGTGCTCCCCGTGGGGGTTTCCCGGGGGAAAGTGCGCCGGTTTTCATGGAACTTATCCGCATCTGGATAGCTCCCTCCAGACCGACAACGGACAACGGAAACGGAAAACGGCAAAGGCAACGGCACAGCGGTGAAGAATCACCGCACTCCATAGCCGGCGCTCGGCGCCGGCGGGGTTCATGCATTTGCTGATTTTTGTTGTATGGTTCGGCGCGGGACATTTCCTGCACAACGGGGATGTTCACGGAATCGCCCCGTGCGGTGTCCCGCGCGCCCATGGCGCGCTGTGGAGTGCGGTGTGTTAAAACGGGCCAGAGGCGCGTTTTACTCACCGCTGTGTCGTTCTGTGATATGCCGTCTCTCATCATTTCTCAACTCCGCGTTACTACCGACTACCCAATCCGTTTTCACTCTTTCCAGTCCGTTAATCTGTTCACTCAAAACTTTTAACTCTAAACTGCCGTTACGACAGCGAGGACATAATCGATATGAGAGGCATGAAAAGTGCGATCACGATTCCACCGATAACCAGGCCGAGGCCGATAATCATGATTGGCTCCATCAGGCTCGAAAGTCCTTCCACCATGGTATCGACCTGTTCATCGTAGTTATCGGAAATACGAATAAGCATATCGTCGAGGTTACCGGTTTCCTCTCCGACATCGATCATATTGACCACCATATCTTCGCAGACATTGGATTGTCCCAGGGGACGTGCGATCGGTTCACCTTCGCGGATGCTGTCGTGGACATCGGTCAGCGCCGTGGACAGCACAACATTTCCGACGGTATCGCGCGTGATACTGAGAGCTTCGAGGATAGGAACACCACTGGTGATCAGTGTGCCAAAGGTACGGGTGAAGCGCGCGACGGAACTTTTCCGGCTGAGGGTTCCGAAAATCGGGATATGAAACTTGATCCAATCGGTGGCATATCGACCGGCGCGGGAAGAGCGGATCAATTTATAGAGCACGAAGATTCCGAAAGGGATAGCGGGTAAGAGGTACCAGTAGCTGGTCGCGAAGCTGGTCACCATCAGCAGAATTTGAGTTGGGAGAGGTTTTTCCACCCCGAGTTCCTCGAACATCTTCATAAACTCAGGGATAATAAAGATGATAAGCAGGGCGAGGATAACACTGGCGAACCCCAGGACGGCAACGGGGTAGATCATAGCTCCGATGACGCGGCGTTTGAGCCGTGCGGCTTTTTCGCGGAATTCGGCCAGCCGGGTCAACACCAGATCGAGCACACCGCCGGCTTCTCCGGCTTTCACCATGTTGACGTAGAGTTCATCGAAGGCTTTATTGTGCTGCGACATAGCTTCCGAGAGGCTGCTTCCGCCTTCGACATCTTCAGCGACCTCGACGAGAATATTTTTCAGGGCGCACGGGCGCATCTGTTCGTGGAGAATGTTGAGGCTTTGCACGACAGGAATACCCGCATCGGTCAGGGTCGCAAGCTGCCGTGTGAAAGTGTTAAGATCTTTAGCTCTTACCCCGCCGATGACAATTTGTTTGCTTTTTTTGGGCTTTCCGCGCGCTGCCGCGGCCTGGCCTTTACCGGATTCTTTTTTCTTTTTCTTCTTCCCCCCACCGACCTCTTTCACTCGCGTGGGGAAAAGTCCCATATCGCGGATCTGGGAGACCGCTTCATCCGTGTTCCGTGCATCGACTTCACGGCGAACCGTCTTTCCGTCGCTGTCCATCGCCTCACATTGGAATGTTGGCATCTTTTGTACCTCCAGCCTAAATTGCCCGTAACACGCCTTTTCGCGCTATGACACCTGGTTTTCAAGACTTTTCTGCGTGCTAATTTTTTGGGCAGTTACGCCCACTATTTGCATTATGCCGCCCGGAACTCCGTTTGTCAAGACTTTTTTTTGAGAAGAGTGTGCGCTGTCGGTCGTTGCGCTATTTGGCAGCGCTGGATTAGCTTGAGATTGCCGCCGATTCCCGAACGGAACAGGGCGCAAATTCCTCTGGTTTCCCCGCAGATCCTCTTTAAAGCTCGTTATGCAACTGACCACTTAGCGGCAAAGATTGTGTGTACGCAGTCCCGCTTGTTGACCGCGTTCTGAACTCCAGCCCGCAGGAGCGGTTCTGAAGTCCAGTCCGCTCACGGGAAATGCAGACTTGAGTTCAACTGAGTTCGCCACCGGCGGGCGAAACTGGACTTGAGGCGGACAATGGCTCAGACATGTCAAGA
>JAGXLK010000536.1 GCA_018334735.1 Planctomycetota bacterium
TTCATATCTGTCAAGCTGGGGAGGTGCGCGCGAATAACGCTTTGTTCCAGAAACTTGGTGCGGGAACTTTCCTCTGGGTTCCGGTCCCCGCGTGGGCCTTCCTTATTCTGGCGGTCCTTTTTCACATCTTGCTTACGAAAACGCGTTTTGGACGTTATGTTTATGCGGTTGGAGCGAACGAAACTGTGGCACGGTACTCTGCTATCAAGGTCGGATGGATCAAAATGGGGACCTACGCTCTGACCGGGCTTGCCGTTGCCATAAGTGCAATTTTGCTCTCTTCTCGTCTCAACTCGATAAGTTCCACGGGAAGTGGGCAGTTTTATGAGCTCGATGCAATCGCCGCAGTTGTCATAGGAGGAACGGTTATGTCAGGCGGTGAAGGTACAATTTACGGAACGGTTGTCGGGGCTATCGTTCTGGGTATTATCAGCAATATGCTGAACCTTATAGGTGTTTCTACCTACTTGCAGGGCACAGTGCGAGGATTAGTTATAATCGGTGCGGTCCTGCTTCAGTACAAAAAAGGCGACTGACACAAAACAGGGGATCGGAACATCCCTGGATCGACTTGACATACATGACTGTCCCAATCAATATTAACCATTCTGGGACCAATTTTAAACCCGCGATTAAGGAGGATAAGATGAGAGGAAAAGTATATACGGCAATTTTTGTGAGTGTGATCATTCTCCCCCTTTTAATGTTAGTTTCAGGGGGTTGTGAACGATCGGAAGAGTCTTCGAGTTCCGCCGACGCGAGCGTAAGAGGTTCTTCAGAAAATGGTGGCGTGCGCAATCCGGAAGCATCGAAACCTGTAACCATCGGAGTCTCCATACCGACGGCCGATCATGGCTGGACCGGTGGTGTGGTTTGGTGGACGAAAAAGGCGATAAAAGATTGGAAGGACAAAGATCCTCACGTGACCTTTCACCTGGCAACTGCTAATTCGCCCGACAGGCAGGTTAACGATGTCGAAGACCTGATGATTAAAGATATCGACGCCCTGGTAATCTTACCGCACGATTCGGCTCCGCTGACACCTGTGGTGGAGAAAGCCCACAAGAAAGGCATTTATGTGGTCGTGATAGATCGTGGTCTCACCAAGCCCGTCTCCGACGTCTACGTCGCGGGCGATAACCCGGGGCTGGGCCGGGTGAGTGCTCAATGGATGGCAAAGCGGCTGAATGGTAAAGGAAAACTGGTTGTCCTGGAAGGCATTCCTTGTGTGATTAATAAAGAACGTGTCAACGCGTTTAACGAAGTTATGAAAGAATATCCTGACATCGAGATCATGGATTCGCAGCCAGCGTACTGGAGTACCCAAAAGGGACTGGAAATAATGGAAAATTACCTCCAGAAATACGATCACATCGATGCCGTGTGGGCGCAGGATGACGATGTGTTGAAAGGCGTACTCCAGGCATATAAAGAGTCCGGCCGAGATGATATTAAATTTTTCCTCGGTGGGGCAGGATCAAAACACATGATCAAAAAAGTGATGGAAGGCAGCGAGCTTGTACCGGCGGACGTAACTTACCCGCCTTCGATGGCAGCAACTGCCGTTAGCCTGGCTGTCAAAGGATTAAGAAACCAGCCTCTGGATGGGTTTTACCAACAGAAAATTCCGTCGAAAATTATCCTTGCTGCGGAACTCGTAACGGAGGAGAATGCGGAGGATTATTATTTTCCTGACGCGATTTATTAATATTTTTACGGTTGTTTTCCGGCTCCTCTCCGATTTGCCGCTGTTTCTCGCTCCGGCACTGGTAGAAAAAAGAATTCAAAAACAGTGAATGGGCAGAAGCGATTTCGGTTAAGGCCGTCGTGCAGATTCCATACTGACAGCGTTATAATCGTGATCGTGAAATCAGTTAAAACCAGACCACTGCGAATGGTCTGGGGACATCATACGTGGGGTGGGATCGTCGAACCACTTATTGTTGTTGTAAATTCTTACATCTAAACGACATGCCCTGTTTTACATAGCCTGCATCCGTAAGGTGCACGCTAGAACGTGGTTTACTGAATACTTACGAATGGATACGAGAGGGCAAATTAACGGGTATAGCTTGACAGGTCGGGGGTGGGCACATAGAATAAAGTTAGTAGTTTGTTTCTGTTTAAAAAACTCCGTTTGCTCGTGCGGGCGGAGACATAGTAGTTGTGTCTCGATGGGTGGGGCCTTGTGCCCCGCATTTTTCTTATAGGGCGTCCTGACATGCGCGGAAAAGAAATACTCAGGCTTGTAGATGGCCTGCACAGAAATAAGGATATCGACGCCGAGATTATTTTCAAGGCCATCGAAAGCGCGCTCGAATCAGCGGCCAGGAAGCATTTTGGTTCCAGCGAAGATGTGTCGGTTGATATCGACCGGGAAACCGGCGAAGTCGAAGCCTATATTGAGGGAGAGCGGGTGGAGCCCGAAGAGCTCGGTCGGATCGCGGCCCAAACAGCGAAGCAAATCATCACTCAACGTATCCGTCAGGCCGAAAGCGAAATAATTTACGAAGAATACACTGAGAAAAAAGGGCAGCTTGTCACCGGAACCGTGCAGAGATTCGACGGTGGAGCAACTATTATTAATCTGGAGAAGACCGAAGCAGTATTGCCCCGTTCTGAACAGATTCCGGGCGAGCACTATCAGCCGGGAGAACGAATCCGCGGAATTGTTCTGGATGTGAGGAAATCTGGTGAACAGGCCAAAATTATCCTGTCCCGTACGCATCCGGATCTCATTAAACGGCTTTTCGACATAGAAGTTCCGGAAGTCGGTGAAGGAGTTGTTGTGGTGAGGCGTATCGCGCGAGAACCAGGGCAGCGGACGAAAATTGCCATGGAGAGCCTCGAGCCTCATGTCGATTGTATCGGTGCTTGTGTGGGCGTTAGAGGGACTCGAATTAAGAGCATTATTGATGAGTTGAGTGGGGAGAAAATTGACATTATACCGTGGCGAGAAGCTCCAGAAATTCTGATTGCCGATAGTTTGAAACCAGCGGAAATCCTCCAAATGACTCTGGAGGAGGGAGAAGGTACTAAGCATGCGACGGTTGTCGTACCGGAAGACCAGCTTGCGCTGGCGATCGGACGTAAAGGTCAGAATGTCAGACTGGCAGTAAAATTAACAGGTTGGGATATTGATATACAACCTCCAGGGGCTTTGGAGGAAGAAGAAACCGAGCGAAAAGAGGAGGAAGAAATGGAAGAGTTGCCTGAAGAACCGGAGGCCCCGGAAGAAAAGGAACCTGAAGAGACTGAAGCTGCTGAAGGAGAAGCGGCTCCCGTTGAAGATGAGGTACTGGAAGAACCTGAGGTGGAAG
>JAGXLK010000537.1 GCA_018334735.1 Planctomycetota bacterium
AAAGCCAGACGGGCCGTGGCATTTCGCGGTGAGCCATTACGTTGTATCTGCATGTCTGGTATGGCTTTCCAATCGCCATGGCGGCCATCTATATTCGGTTTGCTTTTCATTTTTGCAACCCTGTAACGCCGCGGCTCCTTCTCTTTGGCCTGCTTCAGAGCATTGAATCGCTCCGCTTTCGCCAGTTCGGCCGTGCTGAGTCCGAGCGTCCGCGGGGGGATCCGTTTGATCGTTTCCAATCCGGAAATCTGAATGATCATCGCCGCGGTCCGGGCCATGCTTGTGGTCATGCGGATCGTTCCGTCATCCTGTTTGCCAAACCAACCGCTGAACGGTTCCCCGCCCTCGCTGAAGGTACCCATTGGCATCCCGATGAGCTGTTCTTCTTTCGCCGGCAGGGAGTGGGACGGCAGACGGCAGTCGCGGAACATCGAACCGACGTAGAGACCGTCGGTGGTCATGAAGTAATCTTTCCCCAAATTCCCGCGCATGGCGAAGACCCGTCCGACTTCATCGTTAACATGCACCACACCCAGTATCTTTAGGGGACCGATGAGGAGTCCCGGCCACGGCATGGGGGCGCGATGGGACCCGTGGACGCCGGGGTATGGGTTCGGATACGTCCAATCAATTTTTCCCCGCTCCAGATCAATGCCGAGCATTCCTGATGTCGGGCCGGCGTAGCCTTTCCAGCTGAGACACAGCAGACGGTTTTCTTCACTGACCGGCACCAGGTCGCCCCGCTCTTCGATTTCCAAGTTTTTCATCCCTTCGGGTTTGTAGATCGGGGCTCCATTTTTCCTGAATCCGGCGGGCGAATACCGGACAAGTCCGTCGGTGTAGATATTGAATGTCCGCGTATCGATTCTTCCGCCCCAACCGTTCCGGAGCGAAAGTGCGGCCTGGCCCCGATGACGCCGATCGTCCAGTTTTCCGGGCTTGTCCGTCGGTATGATCTTGCATTCTTCCCGCTGCACGCGCCCGTCGCCATTGTCATCGTTCCAGAAGACGCCATCATGCGGGTTGAGATCTTTGAAATCTCCTTTGGGCATCTCTCTAATGACGTTACGGCGGTCGATGCGGCCCGAGATGTGGCCCACCAGGCAGATCGCGGCCACCGGCTGCCACCCGTCATCGGTCTCCATGTAAACCACCTGCCCCCCCTGATCGCGCGGATCGTGGACGTAGAGGTATTCATGCATCTCGCCGCTGGCGTCGCTACGGAACCGCTGGGGGTGTTTATGTCCGGAGGTCGGGATCCGAAACGTCTCGCCGGGCACATCCGGGTCGGGCACCCAGAGAATACGGGTCACTTTCCACGAACGTTTTCCCCGGTTGAGTTTCATCTCGATCGGACCGGAATACGCCAGCGAGGGGTCCTGATCGTGGAGGAAACATCCCGTCCCGGCGTAACCGGTGTTCCCGATGTAGTCGCGAATCAGTTTCCCGTCTTTTCCCCAGACAGAGACGCGTCGGGGGTAGTTCCAGTTCTCGACAACCCAGATTTGACCTTTGCTATCGACGGCGACGGAACTCATTTTCATCATCGCCTGCGGGTCGAAACGACCCCGGATCGGGCGCCCCCCTTTCTTGCCGCAGGTGTAGACGAGTTTGCCGTCGGGCGAGAACGCTTTCACCTGGCTGTCGGTGCCCACATCGGCCACCACCAGGTTGCCGTCCGCATCGATATCCAAGGCGGATGGTGCATCAAGTCCGGGTGTTGTGAGGGCATGGTGTTTTCCCGTTGCAGGATCAACGCGGTGAATTTTACTTCCCGCCACCGCGTAGAGTTCCAGTTTCCCGCCGGCGCTACGCATCGCAAGTGCTTTTGGGGAAGCAGTTTGCAACGTGCGGATCAACTCAGCGGACTTGGATTTCAGCAGCGCGATCTGTCCTTGTTCCCCTTCTTTCCCGCTCATGGCGAGCGCGACACGATTGCCGGCGGCGGCGAGGCCAACGGGATCTCCGGGGGCTTCCCCGCCGAAAAGCGTCTCGAGACGCAGATCGAAATCCCGTTCTTCGCCATCGAGTTTGAAAGGCTGGTACGAGCCGTCTTTGGCGCTGAACCGGTTCAGGACGGGCGGTCGGCGGTGGCCGGGGATTGTGTAGACATAATTTTCGTCCGCCGCGAGGTGATCCCCGCCCCTCAATTCGCCCCATCGCTTGAGGCCATCGGGGCCGAGGACGATTGTTGAATGTCCGCCCTCGGAGAAAGGCCAGGAGATGGCGATTTGATCTCCGGCGGCGGCGACATTCTTCGGCGCGACATGGTTTGCTCCCCAGGCGCCCGTGCCATCGCGGGTATGCCAGGGCGGTTTTCCGGGATTGTAGAAACACATCTCATAGCGCGCTCCGAGCCCTTCGTGATAGAGTCCCCGCACGTTGTATTTTCCGGGCGAAACCAATTTCCCGGGCACATCGAGCGTCTTGCGTCCTTTGGTTATCCAGCGCGATTCTGTTAGGCCGTCCCACGGGACCTCTACGAGACGTTTGTCTCCGCGATCTTCCACGGTGTAGTCGACGGGATCGAGCCCTCCGATGTTTCGGATCCGGTTGCCCTTCTGATCTTCGATAACGAGCGAGAACCGTGCGGCGTCGGCGGGGAGTTCGAGGCGGATGGGTATCGCGCCGGTCAGTTTGGCTTTCCCTCCAACGTACTGGCGCAGTTCGATGTTGTTTTCTTTGATAAGCCGGATGTTGCCCCAGGCCTTGCGGTTGGACCAGTAGAATTCGCGTGAGGTCATGTCGGGTTGCATATTATCGGCGTAGCGATGGATGGGCCAGGTTTTCCCGGTCGGGTCTCCCCAGAGGAACTCGCAACCGAGTTTGAAGGCGAGTCCAGGCTTGATGTTTGGGACTTTTTTGAAGAGCAAATCCCAGGGGATTTTCATCTCTTGCACGTACCCATCTTCTTTTTCATTCTTACGATATGCCATTTTAGCTCCGCGTCCCAGGTCGGTGCCGCCGGGGTCAGCGGTGAGCATTGTGACGTCCTGTCCCGCCCGGGCGTTCCGTTCGTTTTGCCAGTAAGCGAAATGCATGACCGGTTGTTTTTTTGGCGTGTAGAACCAGGTAGTAATCCAGAGGGTTCGGTCGGTTTTCACGCGCATCTGCCAGGAATCCGATTTCCATCCGTCGCTCGGGTTGAATTCAGGATTGACCTGACTGTACATCGGGGTGGGATCACGCCATTTGGCGGCGAGGTAGAGGTTGTTTTCATCCCACATCGCGGCGGCTTCGGTGCTGTAGCGGGAGCGCAGGGATTTGTCGGCGAAAACCCAGATCCGGCCCGACCAATCCCAGTCGGACAGTT
>JAGXLK010000538.1 GCA_018334735.1 Planctomycetota bacterium
AAGATGCCTGAAGTCAGATCCCATCGTTTCGTTTCCCTGTTCTGCATCGCATTTTTTCTGGCGTTCTGTCCGGCTTTACTGAGTGCGGAAAAACTGACGCAGCAGAAACTGGAAGAGTTGAAATTCAGCGCCCTGACCGAACCGCCGGGGAAAGTGGTGCATCAGCTCCGTCCGTATCTGGAAAAACCGGATCCGCGGCTTGCACCTGTCATGGCGAACCTGCTTGTGCGGGCAGAAAATCTCCCCGGAGATACTGAAGAGGATCTTTTTGAAGCCCTTAAAAAAGTAGCCGACCGAAGCATCTTCCCACAGGCCAAAAAAATGCTCCAGGGGCAGAGTCCCACTCGCCAGCGCGACGCGATTGTCCTTCTCGGGCTGACCCAACATCCGGACGCTCCGAAGACACTGATTCGGTTTTATGAGAAAACCGAAAATTCCCGCCTCAAGCTGGAAGTGATCGAGGCTCTGGGGAACCTCGGAGACGGCGAAACCACGGATTTCCTTACAAAAGTCGCCGCTGAAACGGAGAACAAAAATGTGCGTGATGAAGCATACATCGCTGCCGCGCGCTGCGGGGAATCGGTCTCCGCTGAATCGCTGCTCGAAATCAACGCCCATCTGCGGGAGACGACCGGAAACCTCAGTAAGAACCTGAGTTATCTGAAACGGGAGCATCCGGAAGAATACGCCGCGAACCGGCGCCGGCTCGATGAACTCGCGGAACGGATGGATCGTCTCGGAAAAGTCTGGAAAGACGCCTGCCAGAATCGAGCCGAGGAAATTGTCCGAGCCTTGATTGCTGAGAAAAATGCTGCGCTTGCCCTGCAGTTCACCCCGGACGCGAGTTTTCTCGTCGAATCGGCCCCGGTTAAGACGGTTCTCCCTCTTTTGCAACAGTGCCCTGTGCCTCTTGCCCGAGAGGTTGCCCAGCAGTTGCGCAAGAAAAGTCCGCAGGCGGCAAAAACTGTAGAGAAAAAACTGGCAGAATGGGAGAAGTCGGATGACTCCGCTCTGGCAAAGCGGGCCGCAGCTCTGGCCGGGAAGACCTCAAGCACGGTTAGGCTGAAAGTTCCCTCGGATCTTGAACCCGATAAAAAACGGCCGCGCCCGGCCATGCCATATATTCTGTGGGATGGCCATCGTTTTGGCGATGCGCAGAGAGACGTGCGATACTACCGGGATCTCGGTTTCACGCATTCCCATATCGGCGCTTCAATTTACGCCAATCCGCACGGGGAGAAGGCGAAACGGCTGCGTCATTTGTTCGAGACTTTCGACCGTTGTGACATGCTCGTTGCGCTTCGCTTTGGCTGGGATTTCAGCGGCCTTAAACAGTCGTGGCAGGAACTTGTTCAAAAAGGAATCGCGCTGCGTAAGAAACGCAAAGGCAACCAGGGCGATTACAATCCCCTCCACCCCGAGCTGATTCGCCACTACGGGCGTGGTCTCCTGAAAACAGTGGATGCCTATCGCAAACTGGACGAACACGACCGCATTAAACTTCTGCTGGTCGGGTCGGAAAAAACCTGGGGCCTGCCGAAACGCGAGAAAGTTCCGTCGGCTGCGGAGCGAACAATCATATCGGCCGCCCGGGAAGACGGTGTTCTGGGGGGTGGCCACGACGATTGGTCGAAACTCGGCGCCTGGTGGGCGCGCCCTCATCGGAAAGGCCGGGATTACCGGCTGCGAAAGGCCTATGAGGACGCTGTTCTGGAGCGGATCCCCGATGTGCGATTCTGGGTCGACCCCATCTGGGCCATCAAGATCGTCCACGGGTTCGGGGGTACATGGACTTACATCGGAAAAGAACCCAAAAAGATTGCCGTTGCCACCGCGCGCCTTCAGGCCATGTGCCGTCCGGCTCCCTGCGCCCACAGCACTCAGCTCATCCGCGGGGCGCATCACGACACGCTGATGGAAGCCAATCTGCTGTCGATTTGCATGGGCGCCGATATGCTCTACCACTGGGGCGTCAATACCTTTGAGCCGGGGAGAGAAGAGAATCCAGCTTACGGGAATAAAGAGTGGGAACCGACGCCCGAAGGGTTCCCGTGGTTCCGCTCTGACCATTTTGAAAAGGGGCAGTGGGAAAGTTTCGTGAAACGGCTGCACGGTCGCCGGAAAAAGATGCCCGTCAAACGTCTGTGGGACGCTCTGCCCGGCAAAATCCGCGGCAAGATCGAGGACGAGATGCTCTTTGCCGGAGGGGGTGGCGGCGGTTTGCTGGAAGAAGAAGATACGGGCCCGGATCTCGGCGATCTCAAGAAACCGCTCATCGGTGCCCTCAACGAGGTGTTGAAAAAGGGAGGTTTCTGCGACGCCCGGCTTTTGAAGATCGTGAAAGCGTCCCCCCGGATTCGGGAGCTCCTTGAAAGACGGAAAGAGCAGGAGCAGCTGGGAAAGACGGATCTGGCGGAGTTAAACCGCCTTGTGCTCGAACAAATGTTCGGTGCAATTTCCGGAGGACCGGGCAAACCCGGCGAACCGCCGGCCCTCCCTCCGACTCCCGAACCCAACCTGCGTATGCTGCGCGAACGCGTGCGTCGCAAACGCCGCATGAAAGAACCGGCTATCCGGAGCACCGGACGTTTGCTACGCGAAAGGGGCGAGCTTTTCCGGGACTGGAAACCAATGCAGCCGCGCGTTGCGCTTCTGTCCGGGATCTACGGCGATGACAGCACTGTGATGGGGTTGATCGTGGGGAACATTCCATTTGATATCTTGCGCAACCGACAGGATCGGCTCGCACGGATAAAGAATTACAGATTTGTCGCGCTTACAGGAAACCACGTGGAGCGGGATATCTATGCGGAAATACAGAAAGTGGATCGAAAGGGTGGGAGGGTTCTTGTACCGGATGACTTCGAGTCGCCTCCGAACGCCGAACCGTTGCAGAACGCAGCGACCTGGAATCCAAAGCCGTTGAAGGACGAAAAAGGATCGAAACGAATACAGCGGATTGCCAGCAGGTTTCAGAAGACCTTCCAGAAGGCCGGATTCCGCCCGTATTTCAGCACTCGTAGTTACGATTTGATCATGCGGCCTTACACATACCGAGGACATGCCATAATTTTCGTTGTGAATGATCGACGTGAACCTTATAGCCAGGGAAAAGCTAACGAGATCGACATTCGGATTCGGGACGAGCGGGAGGGTTTCCGGATCCGAGATCTGGCGACCGGCGAAAATGCGGAACTGGTGAGAGAGGAGGATGGATATCACATCCGCGATACCCTCGAACCGGCGTGGTACAAAATCTACGCCGTCATCGGGTCCGATCAGGAATGGGAAGGCGCCGGTCCGCTTCCCGA
>JAGXLK010000016.1 GCA_018334735.1 Planctomycetota bacterium
CCGTGAGATTCAATCCCTTTGCCCCGTAACCTTTCATATCACCGCTTATCCGCAGTTCAGGAATCACTTTGCCCACACTGGCTTCCAGGGATTCCAGTTTGATCCGGTTCTTCTGAGGATCCGCCAAATTATCACCCTCTAATTTCAGGGCAACGTGGACCGGCGCAGCCATCTGCCCGAACAATTTGCTTTTGACCGCCAGAATTTCCGTCCCAAAATTAGCTCTTACAGAGGATCCAACAGGATCCGACAAATGGCTATCCACCGTCCCCTCGAGTTTGATGTTCCTGCAGGTCAGCGTAGCGAGATCTGAAAAACCGCAGCGCAGATATGGCGCATTCAAATGAAAGTTCTGGGTGGTTTTTACAGAAAGCTGTGGATCCAACGAATACTCCGCTTCGAGTCGATGCGTAAAATCCCAGCCCTTGATTTCTCCGCTGAGGTGCGTGCTTTTCTCTGGCGTTTCTTCCACCGTCAAACCGGATCGAACATTCAACCCTCTCAACTCCACCCTGTTGACCAGGCTGCCGCGCACCTCTAAATCAGCTTCCGACATTAGCGTTG
Source organism: Planctomycetota bacterium (assembly GCA_018334735.1). Next base: position 565 of record JAGXLK010000016.1, read on the forward strand.
CATCAATATCTGTGGTCATCTCGAACAGACCGGACAGTGCCGGATTTTGCAACTCCAACCCTGGTTTTAAAGATTCGAGGCCACCGAAGGATTCCAGTAGATGGACCACGAGCAGGTTAAATTCCCGCAGTTCGACAGCAAGCGTGTTTTCGCCCTCCAATTCCCATTTTTCATCGCGATTGACAGCAAATTTCAGATCCGAATGCAACAGGTCGCCCATCCGGACCTGGAATCTACCGTTTGGCAAAGTAAGTTCAGCTATATTCAGTTTGGCGCTCAGGTCTCCCTCCACACCCGGAGAATATTTGAACTCAGCGCCTTCATAACGGGCATCAAGCGGTATTATTTTACACTTCCCTTTGGCCGTTACGTGCTTTTTCGTATCGCGCTTTATTCTGAGCTGCGCTTCCATCGCAGTCTCCAGTCGAGCTTTTTTAGGAATTTGAAAATCACCCACAGCTGACTTAATGCCGCATGACAAGCGCGCATCACCACGGAGTTTTCGATCCCAACTGGCCGACCCGAAAACCCATAGTCCTGACAATTGCACTTTATGACCGTCCGCATCTTTTACTTCGACCAAAACGTCCCTGACGCTGATATCATCGATTCCAACAGAGGTGGGCATTCGGATGGTGGTTAGATTCAGAGGCGGCCTGGATCTGCGTTTGGTTTCCCCCTTACCAGCCGGCAATAAACTGGCAACACTCCACTGACCATTTTTTTTCTCAGCTTGGACCCGGACACCGGAGATTTCCACGAGGTTAATCCGCAGCTGACGTTCAAAAAGGTTGAAGGGGCTCCACCGGCAAAGGATTTTGTCGACGCTGACCACAGGTTCAGTAACATTATCCGCCGGGGCAATCCGCAATCCTCTCATATCGACAAGCTTGCCACTCAGGGGGGAAATTCTGAGGGCTTGCAGTTTGATATCTGCTCCATTCATTATCCTGGACAGACGGCTTGTAACAATTTTGCGGAAAAATGGAGCATCACTAATTCGCGGAAAAAGCGCAAGCAAGGCAACCAGAAATGCGAGAAAGAGAAACATGATCCGGTAGAACCAGCGCAGGGCGCACCGCAATCGCTGAAAGTGTTTTCCCCCGGACCCAGTTTTTTTGATTTCGTCTACCACCAGCGTCCCTCAGAAATTCGCAGGCTGAATTGGTACTCGCAGATTGTATTCTAATGTCCCTGTGGTTTCAGAAAAAGGGAACCGATTACATTCCCAGTTCCTTTCGAAGCCGCAGATTCCGAAGGGCATCGCGGACCTGGTGCAACGGCGGACGCCGGGTGAGGTCAGTAGAGCAACAATCCATGATCATATCGCTTAAACCGACGGGAATTCCAGGATCAATCCGTGCCGGAGGGATGGGGCTAAAACCGTCTTGCGGTACAAATCCCGCGCCTCCCTCTTCTCCAGGCACAATTGATGGGAGTTTTTCCCCCGTCAACAACCAGTACATCGTCCCCCCGAGACTGAATACATCAGTAACAGGTTGCAATTTCCCCCCTGCCTGTTCCGGTGCCAGAAAACCCCAAGTCCCTTTAACACTATCCAGACGCGTACCTATTTCGGCCGCAAAGCCAAAATCGATCAATTTCACATCGTTCTCCCGGTCTCCTACAATGATATTGTCCGGTTTAACATCCCCGTGGACCCATCCCAATGAATGGATCTGTGAGAGGATATCACATACATGCGCGATGATTGTAAGTTTTTCCTTGAACGTATAATCCGAATTTTCAGCGAGGCTTTGTCCCTCAATACGTTCCATAATTATGCAGGCAGATTTGACCCTGAAAAATCGCCGCAATTTCTTCAGTTTCACCACGTCCACGATACCATCGACGTTTTCATGGTGATCGTGAAGCTGCTTCAAAACCGAGTATTCGTTCTCCAAATGGCGCAAAACCTGCCTGTCCCGCTCGTCTTTGATAGCAACACATTTGGCTGCCAGAGGTTCCCCTTCCGCATCGTCTTTCGGCAGTATTTCGCAAATGACACTCCGTGCGCCGTATCCTATCGGCTCGCCAACAGAATAGGCCTCCAGCATCCTATTAAGGGCGTTCAAGCTCTTTTTAATCGGGGGCAAAATATATTCTCCCGCGGATCCCAAAACGCAAACACATTTTAACAGGGTACTTTGTGAGTTATATTTTTCAAGTGCCCGCAATACGTTAACCAACCAGAACAACCCTTTATTGGACGAAAGACAACGTGGCAATTACAATAGTTTTTCTGTTACCTGCACGTTTGTGACTGAGTTCTCAAGAGGTGACTTATATGAGTGATGCGCCGAAAGTAGCCATAGTGATGGGGAGCGACAGCGACCTGCCAACCATGAAATCGACCGTAAAAGTAATGATGAAATTCGACGTGCCGTTCGAATTGAGAGTTCTGAGCGCACACCGCTCTCCGGAAGAGACACACAAGTTTGCAGAATCCGCCGAGAACCGCGGAATCAAAGTCATTATCGCCGGCGCTGGCGGAGCCGCCCACCTGGCAGGTGTGATCGCCGCCAACACAACTGTCCCCGTCATCGGAGTCCCGATGGCCACTGACCGGGCCGGCGGAATGGACTCACTGCTTTCAACGCTCCAGATGCCCAGAGGGGTACCTGTGGGCACTATGGGAATCGGAAGCAGTGGCGCCCAAAACGCCGGATTGCTCGCCATTGAAATTTTGGCGCTCTCCGATGACAAACTCGCCGAACTCTACCGCCAGTTCAAAAACCAGCTGTCCGATTCCGTCGAAAAAGCCAACGAAAAAGCCCAGGAATGGCTCCAGGAAAATTCCTGAACCGATCCCATAGATCTCTTATCCAAGCAGCGGGAATCCAAACAATGAAATGCCTCAACTGCGGCGCGGAAATGGAAAACTACCTCGTCCGGACAAAAAAGGATGAAATCTCCTACGATACCTGCCCGGAATGCGGGAGCCTCTGGCTCGACGCCGGAGAGCTTGACAAAATGGCTTTCCAGGTCGAAGGAAGTGTCGAATACAGCTCCCAGGAAGGAATCGAAGGGACCGTAACTGACCGGAGCTGCCCAAGATGCAAAAACGTTGTAATGGAAAAAGTCAACTTTCTGGGCTCCACTGATGTTTTTCTCGACCGCTGCCCGTGCTGCGGAGGATTCTGGCTCGATGGAGGCGAACTCGATATACTCAACCGGGAGTTGCAAAATACTATGCCGGTGGCAGGTCACGGTTTTTCCGATTTCATCAACAATATTCACGTCCCTTACTGGCATAAACGTATTCGAAGACAGGATCCACCGGATTTTGGCGAAAAGGTCCTCCCCCTCAAAAACGCCTCTATGAAAGACACCAGCTCGCTCGCATGTCCCGCCTGCGACGCACGGATGAATTCGTACAAAGCCTACGGTATGAGTTTTGAAGGTTGCCAGAGGTGCAAAGGACTCTGGGTATCTCTGGAAGAATTGCGAAAACTCAAAGACCGTGTGGGTAAAAAGAACGGGGTCGACCTGCGATGGCTCGACGACGAAGTTGAAGCCATCGAAGAAAGCCAGATCATGCCTTCAGGACGCCAGTGCCCCGAATGTTCCGGTCAAGAACTGGTCAGTACAAGCTTCGGAAACTCCACGATCATAATCGACTGGTGCCCTTCCTGTAAGCACCTCTGGCTGGATGGCGGCGAATTTCAGAGGATGATGGCTTATCTCAGGGAGGAGTACGCCAACGTTTCTCGCGAAGACATGGAAGAAAATCTCCGCGAAGAAATGAAAGAAATATGGAAAGGACCGGAAGGAAAATTTTCGGAACTGCTCGATGCAGCAGCCGCAGTCAGCACCTTCCTCAGTCTCGGGGTTTTTCAGCACCCCAAACTCGTCGCATTCCTGCAGCGTTTCAGCGAGAATCTCGAATCCTCGGGGATATAACCCCTTTACCAGATAACAATCTTCAAACCAATGAGCCAAGACAAAGACGTCAAAATACTGCGCGATCTTGCCAAAAAAGTGGCAGAAATCGCAGCTAAACCCGTTCAGGACGAACGCCGTGACCTGTGGCGGCGTCACAACAGCCTCCAGCACACCCGCCCGCTTCTCTATGTCCGAGGAGGCGTCGCTTTCGGCGATATACTCAACCCCCAACTCGAATGCCAGGATCCATTCTACCGCGGACACGAACGGGCACTGCGCAGAATGATTTTCCAGAACACCCTCGACGACGATTTCATCGTCGAACCGTGGATCAATCAGGGCGCCTCACGTATCACGCCGGAAAAGGGACCGTGGGGAGTACCCCATAACCGTATCCCCAGCACCGAACAAGGCGGCGCGTGGAAATATGATCCCCCTATCAAAAAACCAGAGGATATCGAAAAACTCGTCAAGCCGCATCATATTATCGACGAAGAGGCGACCGCCCGTAACGTAAGCCGGATCCGCAACGCTGTCGGAGATATCATCGAAGTCAATGTTGACCGCGCCCCATTCTACCGGGTGTGGCACGCTGATATCTCAACAGATCTCGGCTATCTCCGTGAAATTGAACAATTTATGTTTGATATGATCGATAATCCGGAATGGCTGCATAAACTGGTGGGTTTTCTCAGCGAAGGCGTTCTCACCACCCATCGGGAAGCCGAAGAAGCCGGAGATTGGCACCTGGCCGACACGGAAAATCAGGCTATGCCCTATTCCCTGGAATTGCCCGATCCCGAAGCGAACAGTGAACCCGTCACTCGTGATAAACTCTGGTGTTTCTGCGCCGCCCAGGAGATGGCCCAGGTGGGACCACAAATGCACGACGAGTTCATCCTCCAGTATCAACTGCCGATCATCGAACAATTCGGGCTGTCTTCCTACGGCTGCTGCGAAGACCTGACCAATAAAATTGATATGCTCCGTCAGATCCCGAATCTCCGCCGGATCGCCGTCACTCCCTGGGCAGATGTCGCAAAGTGTGCGGAACAAATTGGCGATGAATATGTCTACTCCTGGCGCCCCAGCCCCGCAAACATGGTCTGCACGCAGTTCGATGTGGATTACATCAAAAAAACCGTCCGCGAGGCCATGGAAGCCACAAAAGGCTGCCATGTCGACATCACCCTCAAAGACATTCAGACCCTGGAAGGGGAACCCGACCGCCTGCGGAAATGGGTCGATGCCGTCCGATCCGTCACCGACAAAACAGGCTGAGAAACTGATGTCCGGGGGACGGCATGGAGCAACAAGAGGGTCGCTCGAAACGGCTGCTGCCCAGCGCCGCGAGGAAAAGAACCCGCTCTTTACTCTCCTACCGCTCCATTTCAATCAAACGCAACTCGATCTTCCGGACATCGCAAATGGTCTCCCCAACCTGTCTTAATGCCCGAAGGCGCAATTCCTGCCGCCCTTCCTTGAGATTCACAACGCCCATCTTCAGGGGACGGAACTCCTTCTCGTATGACTCCGAACGTGGAATTCGGTCGCGCTCGGTCTTCAGGGGTGGGTCAAACGGTTCCTCAATCGTCGCGCTTGTCGAAGCCTCTCCGCATACAACTTCGACTTTCGCCCCCGTCTCGCTCTCCGGACAGGTATAAAACACCGTTACTTCGTATCGGCCGGCATTCGCAATATCAAGATCCCAATGGATTTCATCGTCAATATTCCGCCAATCCGTGAAAAACGATGCGTTGGGATGAATCGAACTCCACGTAATCTCGCCACCGGGGACCCCATCCTGCGCGTTCAGATCCGTCTTCGGAAACGCCGGATATCCGACCGGCAAAGGTGGTTCCACGGTCTCGGATGGAATCGCATCGTCATGCCACTGTTCTATCCGGTTTTTCAGTTCCTGAAAAAGTTGTGGCTTTTCCGCGGAAAGGTCCCTGCGCTGCCCGAAATCGTTTTCCATATCGAAAAGCCCATCCGAATGCCCTCCCGCCCGGTATTTCTGAGTCCGGATCCCGGTAATTTCGCCGTCGTGGCTCTGCGAGTAGATTACCCGCTCGGGCCAGCTATCTGTTTCACCATCAAAAATTGGCTTAAGGCTCACACCGTCAAGCGGTTTGGTATCGGTCAGCGAAATCCCGGCTATATCCGCGAGCGTGGGCAGAAAATCGATCGCACCGGCAATTTGCTTTACCCTCGTTCCAGGCTCGATCTTCCCTGGCCAGTTGATAAGACATGGTGATCGAACGCCGCCCTCTTCGGTCGAACCTTTTTTGCCACGCATATCACCGTTCCAGCGCCAGGTGTTCGGTCCATTGTCAGAAAGATAAATAAAAACAGTATCCCCTCTCAGTCCGAGCTCATCCACTTTATCAACCAGTCGACCGACGTTCCAATCAACATTTTCGCACATGGCCAACACCGCCCGGGTGACGTCCCCATCCTCTTTATCGGGATCCCGGTGACGCATTTCCAGCTCCTTTCCAGAAAATTTCTCATAAAACCGGTCGGGAACCTGGAACGGTGAATGCGGCACATTGTAGGGAACGTAGCAGAAAAACGGGCGATCACGATTCGTCTCGATAAATTCCATCGCCTTCTCCGTCAGGACATCGATGATGTAATCGCTGTTTTCAACATCTTCCCCATTATGATCGAGCGTGGTTGAAAAATAATTGCTCCAGTGCCCGCAGCAAAACCCGAAAAATTCTTCAAAACCACGGCCATTCGGATGGTATGGATAAGCCGACCCGCTGTGCCATTTTCCGAAACAACCAGTGGCATAGCCAGCCGATTGAAAAACATCTCCAATCGTTGTCTCGTCGAGATTCAGGTACTCCGCCCGCCGCGTAACGCCATGGACACCCGTCCGCGGAAAATAACGTCCCGTGAGAACTTCCGCCCGAGTCGGAGCACAAAGTGGCTGCACGTAGAATGACTCAAAAACGGCCCCTTCGCGTCCGAGCTCGTCAATCCGGGGCGTGGAAAGGTTTGTATTCCCGTTCAGACTCAAATCGCCCCATCCCTGATCGTCAGTGAGAATCAAGACAACGTTAGGTCTTCTGTCGTCGGCCATTCTGTCTTCCTTTGCTTAAGATCACCAGAACGCATTTCCGAAACGCCCTTTTTAACCTTCCCACCCGCAGCGCGTCAAACAACTACTGCCACCGCCACCCCCGATTCGTGGACCAGACTGTCTCTTTCGGTCCCCCACTCATATTTGCATCCGCCTCTTTTCCAGTTTAGGATACATTTTGCAGAAGAAATCCAGGCATATGTAGTCCGACACCTGCATAAAAAGCATCTGCAAGTTAGAAACCTTCGGATTCCAACTAACAGAGCACTCTTTGGAGGGGACTCGCCATGAAAATTGTTATTCGTGCTGGTGGAACCGGAACCCGACTCTGGCCCTGGAGCACCTCGACCCGACCGAAACAGTTTTTACCTATGTTCGAAAATAAAAGCTGTGTCCAGGTTGCCTACGAACGCTTCTCCGAAGCCGGGCTCGCTGACCCCGATGACATTTACGTATCCGTCGGACAGGCCCACACCGAGTTTGCCACAAAACAGCTTCCTTCCCTCGACGAAAAACATCTCATCGTTGAACCCGCGAAAATGGATACAGCGGCTGCGGTTGGGCTTGAGACAATCGTAGCTGCAGGCGAAGACCCGGATGTCACCATCGCAAGCCTCGGAAGCGACCACTACGTGGAAAATCCGAATAAATTCGTCAAAGCGCTCTGGATTGCCGGCGAATTTCTCAAAAACAAACCCGATCGCCTGCTGACAATCGGCTGTGAACCGACCCGGGTCGAAACTGGTTACGGTCATATCAAAAAAGGCGACCCGCTTGACGAACATGAAGGGGCAACGGTCCACGAAGTGGAAGAATTCACCGAAAAACCCGATCAACAAACGGCCAAAGCCTACACCGAGAGCGGTCAATACCTCTGGAATGCCAACTTCTTCGTATGGAAATCGGGAGCACTGATGGATCAGTTTGAAAAACTCGAGCCGAGCATGCATGAGGGTTTTGAAGAAATGCTTGAAGCCCGCGATACGGACAGGTTCCAGGAAATCATCAGTAAAGTCTACCCCGACCTCAAAAAAGTTGCGATCGACTATGCTATCCTCGAACCCGCCGCAGAATCCGGTATGATGGCCGTCCTGCCCGTGTCAATGGGCTGGAGCGATATCGGAAGCTGGGGCAGCATCACTGATGCCTTTCCGCCGGATGAAAACGGAAACCTGATTGAAGGCCCCGCCAAAGTTCAGGACGTGCAAAACTGCACAATTTATTGCAAAAACCCGGACCGGAAACTCATAACCGCGGTCGGTATCGAAGATCTTGCCGTTGTCGAAACCCAGGATGCCCTCCTGATCTTACCCCGCGAAAGAGCGGGAGAGGTCAAGCAACTCGTGCAGGCTCTCAAAGAAACGGAAGAGCACGCGGAGCTGACATGAGTCTTTCTCCAGGGGAGATCTTCGACCGGTCGCATGCGTGAGCAGTACACATCAGCGAACACCTCAAGAATGCAGCCGGCAGAATTTGCGAGGAGCTTTTTCCGTGAAGATACGCCATGCTCTGGCACTACTGCGACCGCGTCACTGGGCGAAGAATGTATTCGTCTTCGCCCCTCTTGTCTTCGCAGGACGCCTTAACTTTGCTGGCGATATGCTGAAAACAGCGCTGGCGTTCGTTGCGTTCTGTCTGTTGAGCAGTTCCGCGTACGCTTACAACGATATTGCCGATCGGGAGCAGGACCGTCTTCATCCACAGAAACGAAAGCGGCCGGTGGCCTCCGGCAATATACCGACGTTTTTCGGGGGGCTTGTCTCGATTTCTACAGCTTTGGCGGGACTTCTGCTCTGCTATTTAATCGCCGAGCCGCTGCTGGTAATCGCGTTGATGTACGTCGTGCTCAATCTGGCTTACAGCCTCAAGCTCAAAGACATCCCCTTCCTTGATGTTATCTCCATTGCAGCCGGATTTATCATCCGCACACTTGCCGGCGGAGTGGCGATTAATGTCCCTGTCTCAAAATGGTTGCTCACCTGCACTTTCCTCCTCTGCCTGTTCCTGGGATTTGGCAAAAGACGCGCGGAATTGGAACAACTGGGTTATAAAAGTGCCGTCGGGCTTCGCACTGTCTTTTTTGCCTATCGGGCTCTGCTGTTGGATATTTTGCTGGCGGTTTCCGGTGCTGCTTCGCTTGTGGCGTATGTTCTCTACGCGGTCAATCCCGACACGATTCGCCGGTTTCACGGCCCTTTTTTCGTATGGGTTTCCCCGCTGGTTGCCTATGGTATTTACAGAACTACCCTTCTCGTGCGCGAAGGCAAAGCCGCCGGTCCCGTTGAAGCGGTATGGAAAGATTCTCGCCTTACCTCAACCGTCCTTGCCTGGGCCGTCTACGCCGCCGTCGTGGCAACCATAGCCTGAGCGATCTCGTGTGTGTATCCCAGCGTTTTGAGAGAGGGATTTACCGGTCACAAATCCCATTTTCGTGGGTTGAAAGCCTACCATAAATCGGCTCCCAGAATACCGTATTAGGAGCGGACTGGACTTCAGTCCCGCTCCGGCGGGGCTGGAGTTCAGAATGCGGCACAATTGGGCCGAATCTCCGTGCGGCTTTATGTGCCTCAGACATTGCCCGCCTCAAGTCCCCCTTCGCCCGCCGGCGGCGGGCTCAGCTGAACTCGAGTCTCCATTTCCTTGAGAAGAAAATACCCCGCCCTCGCGGCGGGGAGTTTCACGTTTCTTTGGCAACGTCCCTGATCTGATTTGAAACCTGACAATCGCCGGGCCAAGCCACGGCGGATTCTGAGGTTAGGTCCCATCATTTGTAGGCTGAAACCTTATGCACGCCGGGACAAGCCCGGCGGATTCGGATTCCCGGCGACGGGAGGGGGCGTGAGACCGGAAGGACTGCCTGACACGAATCGCCTTTAAAACAGGAAGCAGGTGTTGCTACCCCCGTATCCCGTCCCCGGCGGCCTTGCAGGAGAGCAAACTGGAGTTCAGAACGCGGTCCGGGAACCTGCTGGTTTCGCGGCGGCGCGCTGGCCCGGTGTGTTTGGCCAGCGCCGAAACTGCGGGTCTAACGACAAACGGCAGGTCCGGCTCGGCGATCCGGACCTACAGCTCTCGGGCCTCTTCCAAAATTGTAGCAGCTGTTGGTCTTTGAAACTTGCCGGGAGATACCCCCGCCCTCTCACGCCAAGCGAATACGGAGCGGTCTACAACCAGCACCTGCCGCCAGAAACCACCGCCCAAAATACAACCGGACACCCGATAACATCCTCCCCTGGCATTTGAAGTCCACGCTATTCACGTACTAAGATACTAAGCGATCTGTCCGGTCTATCGGTAGCGGAGCGTAGTCTCCGAGGCGGACCGGCCTGGTCCTCCTGAAATTAACAGGATCCGAGAAAACAGTGTATAAATCACGAGTCGCTATACTCAAAACGCGCCCCGATACCGTAACTCAGGATTACGCCAGACTTCTGGAGCTGGCAAATTGCGCGGGATGCCTGGATCCTGACGCCGAAACGCTTTTGAAGATCAACATTAGCTGGCAGCATTTTTTCCCGGGTTGCTCGACCACCCCCTGGCAACTCGACGGGGTGATTCAAGCACTCCTGGAATCGGGATTTTGCCGGGGCCAGCTCTCCGCCTGCCATAACCGCACCGTCGTAGTCAGCGCCAAAAAAGGCGAAGTCGAAAACGCCCACCTGCCCGTCGTTAAACAACACGATATCCGAAACGTCCACCTCTATGAAGAAAAAGAAGAATGGGTGCATATTGAATCGGCGATCGGGGACGTCATGGATAGGCTCCTTGCGCTCAACAAAATTTATCCAGACGGATTTCATATTCCCCGACGTCTGATAGGTGCAAATATTATTCAACTCCCCACAGTAAAAACGCATGTATTCACAACGATAACCGGTGCAATGAAAAATGCTTTCGGGGGACTTCTTAACGAAAAACGGCACTGGGCTCATGAAGCCATACACGAAGCACTCGTCGATCTGCTGATGATCCAGCAGAAGATTCATCCGGGCCTGTTCGCCGTAATGGACGGGACTTTTGCCGGCGACGGACCGGGTCCCCGTTGTATGGAACCTCAGATAAAAAATGTAATTCTGGCCTCCGCCGACCAGGTAGCCATTGATGCGGTAGCCGCTCGGCTGATGGGATTTGATCCGCTGGAGGATATTAAATTCATCCGCATCGCCCACGAACTGGGCCTCGGATGCGGGGATACGTCGGAGATCGAGATTGTCGGCGACACCGAAGCGGCCCGGGAGAATTGGCATTTTCAAGGCCCTCACCGAAATATGACCTTCGCTGCCCGCATGCAACACGCGATTTACTGGGGGCCTTTGCGTTCTCTGCTGCACTGGACGCTGAAAAGTCCGCTCGCATTCTGGTCCTATCTCGCGAGCATTTTCTACCACGATTTCTACTGGTATCCCCTGATCGGCCGTCCGAAAGTCGCCCGCATGCTGCAAACGGGATGGGGGAGACTGCTGCAGGATTACCGCAAACGCCCACCCGTCAAAAGTCGAAACCGAGCGACAAATCATGAAATGCCCCAGGATTAAGTGCGAATCATGAACTGCGGAACCATGTAGAACGGCCTTTTTTGGTTCGCAAAAAGTGCGCCACACTGAAAGGAGATGCGGTGGACGGTTGGTCACAAAGAAACGATTTGGCCGACGGGAAAACGTGTCTGGGGATGGCTGTGGTTTGGGGATGTATCATTATCATAGCACTCGTCCTGGATGCCCTGGGTTACCATCCTATCAGCTCATGCCTCCTGAGCGTTCTGGGCGGAATCCTTGGGTATTCTTTGCTGAAAGCAATACAGAGCCTGTGGGCCTACTTCTCCAAAAAATCTGAACTGTGACGAAC
>JAGXLK010000539.1 GCA_018334735.1 Planctomycetota bacterium
TGGCCGTCCAGATAAGCCGGCAGATCCTCTACCGTGATATTCCCGTCGTCATCAAGGATAAGAAGACGTTCCATCAAATTCTGCAGTTCTCTCAGAGTGTGTATGGAAATTGGGGTTATCGGCTTGTTAAACTGTTTGCATGGCACGAAAACCCTATCCTACAGACCTGACGGATGGCGAATGGGAGGTGCTGCAGCCCTTGCTGCCACCTCCGAGCAAGCGCGGACGTCCCCGGGAAGTGGACCTTCGGGAGGTGATCAACGCATTGCTCTACATGGCTCGAAACGGATGCGCGTGGCGCAGCCTTCCGCACGATTTCCCGCCGTGGTCCACGGTGCAGTACTACTTCCGCAAATGGTCGGGGAGCGGCGACTGGGAACGCATCCACACGCAGTTGCGCGAACAGGAACGGCGGCGCCAAGGGCGTCGTTCCACACCCAGTGCGGCCAGCATCGACAGTCAGTCGGCCAAGACCACCGAAAAAGGGGGCCGCGCGGCTACGATGCAGGCAAGAAAGTAAAGGGCCGTAAACGTCATATATTAGTAGACACAGAAGGATTACTACTGAAGGCCATTGTGCATTCTGCGGACATCCAGGACCGTGACGGCGGTAAGCTGCTGGTGAACTCGTTGGAGTTGGAGGACTGGCCCCGATTGAAAAAACTTTGGGCAGATGGGGGCTACCGGGGTCGTTTCGAGGAGTGGGTGAGCGAACACACTGGCTGGAGCATCGAGATCGTGAAGAAGCCCCGTGGGGAAGGCTTTCAGGTGCTGCCGCGTCGCTGGGTGGTGGAGCGCACATTTGCATGGCTGGGCAAATTCCGTCGTCTCAGTAAGGACTACGAAGCGCTTCCTCAAAGCGAGGAAACCTGGATATACTTGGCAATGACTAACCTCATGTTGGCACGTTTAGGCTCAAACGAGCAATCAATGGCAGCATGAGATTTTCCATACACACTCTAAGGAATTCCCTTCTTCTCATGGCTCAACCTTCCCTGTGTCTCAATTGCAGGACGCTACCGTCGCGCCGGTGACTGAATCATCTCTCCCAGTGTCAGCCGAATCGTACAGTGAGCACTCCTGTCAAATCAAACACGAATCGATCGATCCCGCAACCAACCCGGTTCGACATCTCATAACCCCCTGGTGAACGGGATGTCTGGGTTGATGCTGACCCGGCGGGGGATGGCGTGAGCCCGGATCCGAAAGGTGTCGAAGCATCTCCTCGGTCAGGGATTCCCCGGACTGTTCCGGAGCTGTGGGCAAGAGCGTATCAAGATCCACCGGCGGGAGCAAACAGATCTTTCGCGAAAGCTCCGGGGCTGCCTCCTGCAGGCGCTGTATCGGCGTCTTCCAGTTCTGGTAGGAGTTCTTGCGGTTCAGGTTGAAATAGGCCTGGTAGGCCCACGCCTTCGCCAGGAACTCGTCCCGGTCCTGGAAGATCCCTCGTTCGTAAAACTCGGTCTCAATCAGGTTGTGGGTGGTCTCCACGTCCGCGTTGGCGTTGGAGCAGCCGGGAGGGATGAAGCGGTGAGAGGCTTCCATCGTATCCTCCACCACATGCCGGAAGCCCTGATCGGTCTGGTGGATTACCTGTCCGTCGAATTCGGTGCCGTTGTCGGTCTGGATGGTCACCTCAGACAGGTCCACGCCGTGGCGCCGCAGGTGGGTAAGGAAACGGCCCACCGCGGCACAGGCGTGGCTCTTGGAGATGTGATCTGCATAGGCGACAAACAGCAGTCCCGTGCGCACGTCGCGAATGGTATATTGGAAAGAAGGGAGACCTTTCAGACGGATCTGCGGCAGGAAGCGATCGATGTCGGTCAGGTATTTGATGTCCATCTGGACTTTCTCGAAGGCCTCAAGCTTGGCCTTCACGGCTCTCAGGTCGTTTTTCTTCTGCCGCTTTGTTTTGCGCTTTCGGGTCAGGCCGTGCTCGCGGATGACCCGATGGATGGCGTTATGGCCGCAGGGCAAATCGAATTCCTCTTTGAGCCGCCGGGCACCGAAGCCGGAGCGTTTGCGCAGGCGCACGATCTCCTCTTCCAGTTCCTGGGAGATTTTATGAGGGCAGCTCTTGGGAGCATGAGAGCGTTCCCTGAGGCCCTCCCGGCCTTCCTTCTGGTATCTCTTCTTCCAGCGCTTGACGGTATTGCGGGCGCATTCCCACTTCCTGGCGGTGGGGCGTACCCCCAGCTTCAGAGCGTCCTGGGCCAGCCGAAGACGGATTTCGAAACGAAACTCTTTGTCTTTTGATTTCATCATGGTAGAGTATGGGACAGGAGGCATGTGGTATCCTTCTCTTCTTTCGTCCTGGAAAAAAGTTATAGGATACCACGTGACCTCCTATTTTTCTTTGCGGATGATGCTGACAGAATGCCGTGTTTCTTTCCAGACACGATAACTCATACAGGCCACCCGACGCAGCCGGGGTATCTCCGGGCTCGCCGGGTCAGCATCAACCCAGGACATCCCTTATCGCCGGAGCATTGCACTCAACGGTGAGAATGCTAAAATATAGAAAAGCCTTTTTGCTGCAGTGATCCATTTTGTACGAGAACACGACTTCCACGGGAGGATCACGACATGAACACTGAAGAACTCTTCGACACATATTTGGAAGGCACAATCCACAAGGAAAAACAAGTCGACTCCCGCGGTGTGCACCTTACGGTTTCCGAGATCCATGCCATCACGGGAAGAGGCGAGACGGACTTCGGCGGAAGCGAGCACAAAAACGCCGAAACGCAGCCCATAGAGCCGGAAAAGCGCGACCCGGACGACGATTATGCATGGTGGGAGTTGGATCAGGGGACGTATCGTGTCACCTTTAATGAAAGCGCGCGGGCGATCCCCGGGGCCCTCCTGCTGGTGCCCAATGAGCGGATTCTTTCGTGTGGGTGCAGCATGGCGCCTGCCCTGGTCAGCGTAGGAAACGCAGAATCCATTATGACCGTTCCCGAAACCGGCGTCAGCATCAAGGAAAACGCACGCATCGCACTTCTGTTTCCACTGTGCGAATAACATTTTCATAATTCACGTGGCCTCACACCGGAAAGCTGCCCGTGCTAAGACTGCCCAACCAGCTCACGATCATCCGGCTTTGCCTGAGCCCCATCTTCATCTGCCTTTTCCTGCTGCAGCAGTGGTGGGCGGCGCTGGGCGTAGCGCTTGTGTTCGAGGCTACCGACCTGCTGGACGGCTACTTTGCGCGTCGCTACAAGATGGTCAGCTCGCTGGGCAAGCTCATCGATCCGCTGGCCGACAGCGTGTCGCGCTTCAGCGTTTTCCTGGCCTTC
>JAGXLK010000540.1 GCA_018334735.1 Planctomycetota bacterium
AAAGAGGAGAAACCGGCCCCAGGAGCCCGGTTTGGAAAGATGGAGTATATCAACCAGTCCACCAAAAATCGGGCCGGTCCAGATCCGACCTTCGGACAGTTCAACGCTTCCATGGCCTTTCAGGTAACTTTCTTCACCGGTTTGGCCTTTCATTTCGACAAGTCCCGATAAACGCCCTGCAATATCATATTCCTCGTCAGAAAAGCGGTCTGCCAGGACCTTCATATCCACTCGCCGAAACTCACCGGCTCCCTTATACTTTATAGCACCACTTTCATCGACCGCTCTTGCCCGGCCGGAGGCGTCAAACCGCCCCTCTCCAATCACACCCGTTATAAAGGGTATCATAACCAGCTGCTCGGTTAACACCACACGGCCATTAATTGAGGCGAGTTGAAGCGGCATGTGAACCCACCGCGCCGACGCATCTTTCACCTGAACATCCATGAAATACGAAATTTTGTTCTCGCGATTGCCATCGTAATTAATATTTCCCGTCACTCCTACGACACCTTTTGGCCTGAGCGTTTTCCACAACCTCTTCCCCAACTCTGGGACACTCTCAACAAGCTCCTGGCTGAGAGCAACATTCGCTACAGACACCTCGAATGCACCCGTTTCCCGGCTGACATCGAAGGAACCTTTCAGGCTGAAGTAACCTTTCTTGGCCGCTGGAGAGGTCCCGATCCCCGTTGATTCCACTTTGCCCGCGAGAGACACAATTTGAACTTTTCCGCCGTCGATATGAAGGGTCCCTGCCAGATCCTCAACCGGAAAAGGCAGGAAATCGGGGGTGGCCGTCGCATTATGTATTTTGACTGAGCCCGTCGGCTGCAACCCAGTCCCTGATTCATCGGGGTCTAAAAGGAACTCCGCGTCCACAGCACAATCCGGATTAAGGATCTCCCAAAACTCGGTGGATTCTCCCAGAATCCAGGCCATGTGCTCGGAGCTGGGCCGAAAATTTTGCACCGCAACCTTCAGTTTTACAGGCCTCCCCTTAGAATCAAATTTCCCGTTCAGCTCGACACGAGCATTTCCCCGCTGTTGCGGCACAATTCCCTTGACCCTTTCCAGTCTGATACCTTTCTGCTCAACGACAGCAACTCCGGTTAATTCTTCGATGGGAAACGGCAAACTCTCGCCTTCCAACGAAACATCGTCAAGTTGAACCCTTGCCGAAAAACGCGTTTTCCCGTCCTTGTGATCTTCCAGCATCAGCTGAAAATCCACTTTACCGGTGGGATGGAGTCGCCGCCACACCTCTGGCCCGGCTGAAGGAATCAAACTCACGCTTTTCTCGGTCAACGGCATGCCACGTGATTGCACTTCTACCGAGACATGCTCCGAAGGGTGATTGTAGAAACCGTTGACCTTCACAGGGATAAGTTTTGTTCCACCGGACTCATCACCGATATCCTGCGGGTTAATAGTCCCATACAGATCGGTACACGACACGCGTGTGCCCGCTATGCGAATCACGCCGGTCACTCCACTGACCGGCACTGGATAATATTTCAGAACGGAGTTCATATCTCGAAGGTCAAGACGTCCAGTAAATTGCGCGCTACTCCGATCCTTCTGGAAATGTGCTGTCAGCTCCAAACTCAATCGTCCCCGAGGCTGAAGGCTATCCTCCAAAATTCCTCCTACAGGCAGGAGATTCAGAACTTCTTTCGTCGTCTGCAGATCCGTGCACTTCGTTTCCAGCCATAGGCTATTTTCCCGTGCCCACGCTTGAAAATGCATCCCCCGTAGAGGGGCGCGGTTAATCCGCCCTTTGCTCTCCCACAAATCGGTGCTGACCGACAATCGCCTGATGGCAAGACTGATTCCGCGAATTTGTCGCAGTTGACTATCACCAAAGAGCCAAGGCGAACGAATGGCAACCGATGCGTTTTCTGCTTTGATACCATCACGAAGGCAGAAACGTGGGCGCAGCCAGGTATCAGGTGCGGAAGGACGCAGCATCGCAACGAAGTTCCAACCTCTGTCATCCTGCTGCAGAGACAGCTCAGGTTTTACAAGTATCACGCACCGGGGAGCAATCTGGCCCTGAAAAGTCCTCATGCGGTCGAATCGAACCTCCGCTTTCTCGCACCGAAAAATAGCTTCCTCTTTATTTGGAGGTGGGAATGCCTTCAGACCACGCAACGAAACTTTCATCTTGGGATCGACCGATATCTCATCGACGCGCAAATTGCCTTTAAAGTTTTTCTTAAATTCTTCGTAAAATGCGTTCTGAAGGTATTGCGCCGACGTATAGTGAGCCCACACTTTGGCAGCTATCCCGATAGTTATACAAATTGCCCCGAGCAGAATAAATCCTATGTAACCACGCAAGCGCACTATCTGTTACCCTCCCGAATGATATGGTAGTGGTAACGAGCCGCAAAAAGCAACGTTTCCCCCCGGGAATTCTGGAGATTCTGCGTTTCAGTATTATCGGGCATCATCACCGCTGAAAATTTTGAGAGCACAGTACTGCCCGCACATGGAACACTGATCTCCGCGGTCTTCGGCCGACAAAAGTCGCTGAAACTGGACCGAATCAAGCGCGTGCCTGGCCATCTCATCCCAATCCCGACCCGTTCGAGCCTCACTCATTTTCCGGTCCAGTTCCTCTGCCCCGGAAATTCCCTTTGTTATATCTCCGATATGGGCCGCGATTCGTGTGACAACAACCCCTTCCCGGACATCGCGGGCATCCGGCAGTCCCACGTGCTCTTTGGGGGTCAAATAACACAGAAAATCTGCCCCTGCCGACGCTGCGATGGCTCCCCCGATACTTCCAACGATATGATCGTAACCCGGTGCGATATCGGTTGGCAACGGACCCAGCACGTAGAACGGCGCCCCGTCACATATATCTTTTTCGAGCTGAACGTTCCTCTCGATATCCTTCAACGGCACGTGGCCAGGCCCTTCAATCATAACCTGCACTTCGGCTTTTACGGCTCGTTCAGCAAGTTCACCCAAAACGTGAAGTTCATGCAGCTGCGCTTCATCGGTTGCATCCCCGATGCACCCCGGCCGCAATCCATCGCCGAGGCTAAGTGTCATTCCGTATTCACCCGCAATTCCCAGAATTTCGTCAAAGTTCTCATAAAGGAAACTTTCCTGTCCTTTCGTTTCCATCCACCGAACCATAAACGATCCCCCCCGGCTGACAACTCCCATGCCACGCTTCCGGGCAAGCGGGATAGCCTCACGCTGCACACCGGCATGGATCGTCACGAAATCCACACCATTTTCGCCGTGCTCGCGAAGCGTCCTCATAAAAGATTCCGCCGTCA
>JAGXLK010000541.1 GCA_018334735.1 Planctomycetota bacterium
TATGCCCGGTGGTGAAGCCGCCGCCGATCTGCTCATAGAAGAGATAAAAAAACGTCCACCCGGCGCCAGCGCCATGAAACAGAATGGTTACGGAGTCAGGGAACTCATGGATGCTGGAGAAAAAATTTTCGATGAGCCGACCTGTGGACAAACCACAGCCGTTGTTGTGGCGGTCGGTCACGAACTTATCAGAGGAGCCAGCATCGGCGATAGCGAGGCCTGGTTGTTTGCGAGCGGACGGCACGTTGAACTTACCGCCGGACAGACAAAATCGCCGTTCCTGGGTTCAGGAGCTGGAATGCCACGCCCTTTCCTTTTCGATATCGTTGCGGGACGTCTCCTTGTGGCGACCGACGGCCTCCACCGCTATGCGGCCACCGAAACAATCCGAGAAACAGCTATTCGGGGAGCACTCAAGGGGGCCGTCGAAAATCTCGTGGAACTCGTCCGGCTGCCATCCGGTGCTCTTCAAGATGATGTGGCTGTCATCCTGGCCGATATTCGCTGTGAGCCCAAAACCCCTGATGTTCCATAAATCCTATCCGTCTTATCCCATCTCCGGCAACACAATTTGATCCTCATAGAGCCGGGAATAGACGATGAATCCACTGTGTTTGAGCCCCGCATTGGGGTCATATTCCAGCGGTTCTCCCTGCAGGTCCACCACCCTTGCGCCTCCCTCCCGGGCTATAACTGCACCGGCCGCCGTGTCCCAGAGACATGTCGGCCCGAAACGAGGATAAATATCGGCTTTGCCTTCGGCAACCGCGCACAATTTAATTGAACTTCCGCACCGCACAATTTCCTCAACCCCCAGCCGCTCAAGGTATGATTCGACTTCCGGCGATGCGTGAGAACGGCTGATAGCGGCGGTAAATGGACCTTCCCGACTGCCCATGATGCGCCGTGGTTTTTCCCCGGCTTCCTGTTTCTGTGCCCCCATACCTGCCGCTGCCCAGTAAAGTCCGTCCAATGCCGGTGCATAAATAACGCCCAAAATCGGGATTCCACGCTCAATAAGTGCAATATTGATCGTGTATTCCCCGTTTTTTTTGAGAAATTCTTTCGTCCCATCAAGAGGATCGACCAACCAGAACTGGTCAGGAAAAGCGTCTATGCCGGGTTCCGGCAGGTCCCCTTCTTCAGAGATGATGGGCAGGGATGGATCGAGCCTTTCCAGGGCCGGCACGATGATACGATGTGATGCGCGATCGGCGCGGGTAACCGGCGAGCCATCGGCTTTTCTATCGGCTTCCACCGGGCCTTGAGCAATTCTGTGGGTCTCGGCACCGGCATCCCGAGCGATATCTTTGAGCGACGGAATCAGCTTGTCCAACACGGATTTTTCCATAATTCTCTACCACGTAAGTTTATTGAAAGAGGCCTCTCGCCTTTTTCATAGCATAACCGTGCCGCGGATCCGATGCACGTGGTCCATCTTGTTTGTGCTCCCAAAGCAGAACCGCGATCTGGTTCACAAGCGTCTGATCCTGCCCTTTGTTCTGAAATTGGCTTCCGTTTGTCTTATAATAAATGCAGGTAACGTCGCCGCCCGCGAACACCATCGGAGGGGCTCACGGGCGGCGTTGGAATGAACTGAACTGATGATCGGAACAGACGGCCAACCATCATGCCTCCGGAAGTAATCTCAAAAATCGTTGAGTTTGCGCAGAAGTTATTTGGTTCTGCCAATGAACGTCTCCTTCGTGAGATGATGCCACTGGTGAACCGTATTAACGATCTGGAACCCACGTTCCAGAAAAAAAGCGATCACGAATTGCGTGAATTGACCGGACGCTGGAAAGAACGGCTGCGTGGGCCGAAAAGCTTTGAGGAAAAGCAGGATATTCTCGAACAGATTCTGCCCGAAGCGTTCGCCAATGTTCGCGAAGCAGCGCGCCGAACGCTTGTGACACCTGCCCCCGATAGCCCGTATCCCACCATGCGACCCTTCGATGTGCAGTTGCTCGGGGGGATCGCCCTGCATCGCCAGATGATCGCCGAGATGGTGACCGGGGAAGGAAAGACGCTTGTGGCGACCCTGGCCGCGTACTTGAACGCCCTCACAGGCGACGGTGTCCATATTGTGACCGTCAACGATTATCTGGCGCGCCGTGACTGCGAATGGATGGGCCCTCTCTACAATCTACTGGGTATGTCCGCTGGAGCAGTCCAGGCGCATCAGCCGAAAGATGAGAAAATCGCTGCGTACGAGTCCGATATCACATACGGAACCAATAGCGAATTCGGCTTCGATTATCTGCGCGATAACATGGAATACGAGGTCGAAGATCAAGCGCAGCTCAGCCGGGGACTCCATTACGCTATCATCGATGAGGTCGACAATATACTGATAGATGAGGCGCGAACTCCTCTGATCATCAGCGGACCGGTCACCCAGCAATCTGACAAATATTACGCCGCCAAACGTCTGGCGGACGCGATGAAACCCGACCAGCACTACGAAGTCAAGGAAAAAGAAGAAACCTGTCAACCAACCGGGGAAGGATGGGATCTGGCGGAACGTATGCTGGGGGTCGATAATATCCACAGCGCCGACAACCTCGATGCGCAGGAATGGCCGCATTTCATCGAAACCGCGCTCAGGGCCAAAGAGTTCTTCAACCGCGACGAACAATACATCGTGCGCGACGGAGAGGTCGTGATCGTCGATGAGTTCACCGGACGGCTTATGGAAGGACGCGTCTGGAGCGACGGTCTTCACCAGGCCGTAACCGTTAAAGAAGGCCTGAAACTCAAGGAAGAAACTCAAACCATCGCGACAATTACCCTGCAGAATTTCTTCCGCCTCTACGATAAACTCGCCGGGATGACCGGGACGGCCAAGACCGAAGAAGGGGAGTTTCATAAGATCTACGACCTGGGCGTGGTGGTTATCCCGACTAACTTGCCGCTGCGCCGGACAGAGCATCCGGATGTGGTCTACCGAACACAGGATGAGAAATGGAAGGCTGTTACCGAGGAAATCGCGGACGTTCATGAAACCGGGCGCCCGATTCTCGTGGGAACCACCAGCGTTGAGAAGAGCGAAATACTCAGCGAACAATTGCTCCGCAACGGCATCCAGCATGATGTACTCAACGCCCGTCCCGAAGCCGCCGCCCGCGAAGCCGATATCGTGGCCGAGGCCGGACAACCCGGCAATGTCACCATCGCGACGAATATGGCCGGACGAGGCACGGATATCGTGCTGGGCCCCGGAGTCGCCGAAAAAGGCGGACTCCACATTGTTGGCACCGAACGGCACGAGGCGCGGCGAATCGATAATCAGCT
>JAGXLK010000542.1 GCA_018334735.1 Planctomycetota bacterium
CTGGCTGTCGAGGGTCAACAACATCGACTCGCCTTCCACAAACTCGAAGCTGATGTTCAAGACATTGGGCAGCCGGCGTTCTGGATGTCCGTTCAGGTAGGAATCTTCGATCGTATCCAGCAGTTTTTTTTCAAGTCGATCTCGCAGTCCGGCAAGGCGAGCGGACTGTTCTTCACGCTCCTCTTCGACCAGGCGAATCGCTTCGCCCAGTCCGACGGCTGAGGGGACGTTCTCTGTGCCGGGCCGTTTGTTACGTTCGTGGTGGCCTCCAAAAAAAAGCGGGGAAAACCGCGTCCCTTTCCGGACATAGAGCGCGCCGACACCTTTCGGGCCGTAAATCTTGTGACCGGAAATCGAGAGCAAGTCCACACCGAGCTCATCAACGTCCACCGGTATCTTCCCGACGGCCTGGACGGCGTCGGTATGAACGAGCGCATTCGAGTCTCTGGCCAGCTCAGATATCTGTTTCAGCGGTTGTATCGTCCCGACTTCGTTATTGGCCAACATCACACTGACCAGCGCCGTATCCTCATTCAGCGCATCATCCAGAACATCGAGTTTAACGATACCGTCGGAGTCAACCGGCAGAATCGTGAGGCGGCATCCCTCCTTCTCCAGATGCTCCGCGCATTTCAGCACGGCATGGTGCTCGATGGAAGAGGTGATCAGGTGCCGGTCGGATTCCCCGGAGGCGCGCATAACCCCCTGGAGGGCAAGGTTGTCGCTCTCGGTCCCGCCGCTGGTGAAATATATTTCTTCGGGAGACGCCCCAATAGCCGAGGCGACGTGGCGTCGGGCATTCTCGAGCGCCTTGCGCGCGTCCTGTCCGAACTTATGGACGCTTGAGGCGTTTCCGAAGACCTCCGTGTAGTAGGGGACCATGGCGTCGACGACTTTGGGACGCACCGGGGTTGTGGCCGCGTGATCAAGGTATATTTTGTCGCTCATTTGTGTCTCCTTTTCCCGAATAAAACCGCGCTATTCAAACCTGTGAGAGGATCTCAATCTGAGCCAGTCAGCAAATTATGGGAAGTCTTATTTATCCTCCGCTTACCGGCACCACGAAGAGCACGGAGGAATCAGTGCTGACAGGTACTTCCCGCCAGTCTTCTCCCGCCGCTTCCCCGTTCACAAAAGCAACGGCCAGCTGATCTTTCTCCAGAGAATCCGCTTCGCATCTCAATAACTCGTCCCGCACATCCGCGAGGGTTTTGCCATCGACTTCAAGACTTTTCTCGGTGGTATCGATTGCCGGCACGCCCATAACTTGAACTCTAACGGTCATTCCCATCTCTCCAGTATTTCCTGGTGCCGCTGGCAAAGACCCGCCTGCTTGCCGACCTGCGCACGGAGCAACTCCTCTTGCCAGTGCGCGTTGAACAGGCGGCACGATTCGTCATCGCAAAAAGGTTCACCGGTCGCATGGTAAAACAACGCCTGAAGCAGATAGCCTTTCAACGCCTCATGTGCCCGCGGATCATTTTCGCTCAAGTACCGTTCGCGCAGCTCATCGGGGATATTGGAACCGCCGGAACCGATTGAAGTGGCGGTGTAGTATTCACGCGGCCGGGCCGGCGCCTGTACCAGACCACTTGTAGAAATCAGAGACGGCACGCCGTAAAACGAGACCCGCGCGTGGTACCGTCCGGCTTTTGGGCGAGTCCCGAAAAGCTGATTGGTCAGCACAACGTGGCAAATTGTGGGGAGGACCTCGCCGGCGTGAAGCAGCTGCGCGAAAGCCTGCAGCAACATGTGGCCATCGTAGAGCAGTCCAGAGGGTTTTTCCCCGCCGGCTGTGAGAAAGCGTTTCTCGTATTCCACCTCCCCGGAGATCGGATCATCCTCGTCGGCGTCCCGTTCAGGATCACGAACGCGCGCCTCCGCTATCCGGCGGGCCGTCCGCTCGTGCAGATCCTCGTCGGCATCGGCCAAACGTTCCGACAGAAAACCGCCGAAAACCTCAACGTCCACGCTCGGGACCCGCCGGCGAAGAAATTCCGCGAGCGCTTCCACTTCTATTGAATCCGAACCCGTGCCATCATACAACCGCACGAATTTGGGCGGTGTGGTCCTGTAGGAAGAAGGAGCCATCAGCCTCTCTCCAACACATCCATGGCGACTTCAGCCGCTCTGCGCCCTGACAACAGCATAGCGCCGAACGTCGGGCCCATTCGCGGAAGGCCATAGACTGTGCTGACGGCCATCCCTGTCACGATGAGTCCCGGGTGAAGTTCCCCGGTATGCTCGACCACCAGATCTTCGGATTGATCGACCCACATTCCGCCGTATCCGGCGATATCAACGACACCTCTGTCGGAGAGTTTCGTAGCGACACAGGCGTCGTGACCGGTGGCGTCGATAACCACGCGGGATTCCAGTGCGACCGGGTCGACGCAGGTTATCTGGCGTGGTAGAGACTGAACCGGGGTCCAGTTGATTACGGCACCGGCCACTCGCCCTTCTTCCCGAAGAACGACGTCCTCGAAAACGGTCATATTGGAGATTTTGACGCCGGCATCACAGGCGGCGCCGATCAGTTTCGAGCACGCGTGGGGACCGTCCGCCACGTGCAATCCCTCCGTCTTTTCCTCGTGCGGCACACCCAGTTCGTCCAGAATCTGGTCGGCGGGAGTACGGACAGTGAGCTTATTCATCAGATAACCCCCGAGCCAGAATCCACCGCCGAGGTAATTATTTCGCTCGACAATCAGGGTCTTAACGCCCGCCTGAGCGAGCGTTCGGCCGGCCATCAGACCCGAGGGGCCCGCTCCGATTATCAGGCAGTCGGTCTCGACGTACTCTTCAAGTTGAGACGAGAAAGCCCCGATAATTGCGCGGGTGACGTCTTTCTCGCCGGCTCGACTGAAAATGTGATTCTCTGACATTCGACAAAACTCCTTTCGAGCTGGTACATCGTAAGTAAAGAGATTGGCTAATTTCGGATCCCGAGTCCTGATAACTTAATCAGATACCCGCTCCATCCTCCAATGACCCGACCGGTTCCCGGTCGAAGAACTCCTCTCGAGTCCCGGTCGTTGCGGTTGCACGTTCGAACGATTCGAGCTGTTCGCGCAACTCCTTCTGTTCTGCGGCGAGCCTGTGGATAATTCCGCTGAGCGGGTCGGGCAGGTCGGCGTGATGGAGCATATCCTCTGCGCTGGGTTTTTCATCCACCGTCCTGCCGGGGACTCCGACCACGGTTGCTCCGTCGGGGACGGACCTGATGACGACGGAGCCGGCTCCGATTCGGGCGTCGGAACCGACCTCGATCGGCCCGAGCAGTATTGCTCCGG
>JAGXLK010000543.1 GCA_018334735.1 Planctomycetota bacterium
GGGAAGAGGTCGGGCGTCTGGGTCGCAGCCAGGTATCCTTTCGGCTCGGCCATCGTCGGACCGGCCGAAAATTCACCGGTCCAGGCCCCGCCGTCATATGTCCCCGACCCGGGAGTCATCAATTTTCGCACAGGCCAGGTCTGCCCATCATCAAAAGAGAGAACGGCAAACATTCCGTATCCGACGAAAGTCTGCCCGTCACCGTTCTCAAATTCCATCCCCTGCCATTGTTCTCGGTCCTTGTGATGGGCCGCATCCGTGAACGACACGAAAAGCAGAGGCCCTTCTCTTAATCGCAGGAGCACCAGCCTTTGGGCACTGCTGATGGCCGGGAAAGGACTCGGTTTCTTCCTCCAGGTTCTGCCCAGGTCATCCGATCGGCTTTCGGGCATACGGCCTTCCAGCGGCTGTCCGCGACCGAATGCCAGCAACCGGCCGCCGCCCAATCCCACCACACCGGCATGGATCCCGCGGATGTCTCCTCCGGGATCCACCCACGTCCGGCCTTTATCGGAGCTGATATGAATCGCAGTCGGTCCCTGTCCCTCCGGCGTTCCATCGCAGGGCTGAACCCAAACCCCATCCGGGGTCTCGGTCGTTCCGGCAATGACCTGATGCCGGCGCTGA
This sequence comes from Planctomycetota bacterium, assembly GCA_018334735.1. The sequence continues at coordinate 628 of JAGXLK010000543.1, forward strand.
TACCGATCCCCCGAAGAAATCGGCCGGGGCGGAGTCCAGGTGACACCGTTATCGTCGCTTGACCGCATCAGCAGAGCCAGATGCTCCCACCCTTGAGCACCTTCCATCCCCATCCCGTTGAAATGGTAGAGCGTGCCGTCACTATCGTTGAAAACCGCCGAACCGGTCATATTCCGGTTTTCAGCTTTGAAGAATTCCGACGCCGGATCCCATTCTTCAGCTGCGGCACGAAAGCGGCTGGCCAGGATGGTCATTTCGGTGCCGGCCTCTTCCTCTGTGGAAAACCAGATAGTCAGAAGATCCCCATTCTCGCACCACGAGATCGCGGGACAGTGATTGTGGCTGTAGAACGGTTCAGCCGACCCGGTCGGGGGAGGAATCACGAACGGAATCGGCTCCGGAAAATGCGGTTCCGCCGTTTCCATTTGCCCCGTCCAATCGTAGATGCTCTGCGATACGTCGTTCGCCCATAGTGGCATCAGATCGCGGGGAATCGGGTCAAGCCGTTCAATTCCCTGATCGGAATCGGAAACGTGAAAATGACGGTAGGTCTGCGACTTTTTTATTGCCATAATTCAGTTTTTATCAGCAGAGGTAATCTTTGAGGGCACAGGCCGCCCTCGTTTGAAAACCGCGCGCCCGTCGACGGCCACTTGACGCGGCGGGTGCAGTATGTTTCCCTCGTAGCATCATGTCAAACATCATTCTACAGAACAAGAATAGATCGGCCGCGTTTCACTGGTGTGTGCGGGTTATCGCAATTCTGGCCATTGTCGCGACACCGGTTTTGAGCATCCAAGGAGCGGATGAACTGACCGTTGATGCCGAGGAACTCGAACAGTTCCCTCTGAAAAAAGAACTCCCGGGGAATCCTCCGGCCGACGGGCTGCGTTACTGGCGCGAACCTTTTAAACCGATCGGGATTCATGCATCGTATGTCACAGTTGTTATCCGCAAGGGGACCTACGAATTATGGTACAACACATGGGGCAAAGACCTGGATGACCGGCAGATAGTTGTTAATCGCGGCCGGGATCTTCAGCATCTCGGGGAAACGCAGCCCGTCTTTGATTCTTCCATCATTGACGATGTCCCCGATCCCAAGAATCCCGATACCCTCTCGCCCGAGCGTGGCATTACCCGTCCCTGGATGTATTACGATGAGGAAGTCGGTTACGTCTTAGCCTGCTGCGTATGTCCCGGCTACTATCCCGGTTCCGTGCCTCTACTGCCGGCGCTTATCAGATCGCGCAGCGGGAAACCGGGAACGTGGACCTACAGGGGAAAGCTCAAGGGAGATCCGGTGGTCATTGCAAAAAAGCGGAAAGTCTGGAGTGACGGTGGTTCGCTGCACCAGCTTGATGATGGATCGTGGCGCCTCTATATCAACGGTTTTGGGCCCGCGATTGGCGCCCTGGAAGCAAAATCACTCAAAGGTCCGTGGAAATTCCGGCGCGGGCCTGATGGCAAGATACGTGATCTTTTGCCGGACGATCCTGATGGCCCACAAAAAGGAGGTCCGTGGATCAACGTGGTACGTGCGGGGCCCGAAGAATGGCATTTGTGGTTTACAGACGGCTGGCCGCCTCAGTGCATCTGGCATTTATGGTCAAAGGACGGGCTCAAATGGGAACTCTACGGAAAGCAACCCGAAATTACACGGTTCGCGGTGGGTGGACACGGAATCAAATGTCTCCGGGCCTATCTTGACGCCGATGGCAAACACATCGTCGGGTTGTTGTCGGTGTGGAGCAATCCTGGCAGGGGGGATACCGGATGGATACTACACGAAAGCACCATGCCCGTCGGGCGGCCGAGCGGACAGTAAAAAAGACTTTGGGGAACGTTAAATCATTCGCGGATCTGCTTTATCAGATTTTCTGCGTTATGGTCGCCTTTGAAAAACTGTCCTGAAATGACAGCCATATCTCCCCCGTCCCTGATTGCATCTTCCATTGCTTCCCGGGCCGCCCTCAGTACACCGTTTATCGTCTCACCATTGAATGGATAACTCGCGACGCCTATCGTGAAACGAACATAGTCGACTTTTCCGCCGGCCCGCGCATTATGACGGTAGTTTTCTGCGGCCGAGCACATACGTTCAGCCACTTTTTCTGCACTCGCACGATCGGTTTCAGGCAAAAGAATCAAAAATATACCCTCACTGATCCGGGCCAAAACATCTGACTTCCGCATGTTGCGGAACATTATCTCGGTTATATCTTTCAGAACTGCACTCCGGTCCAGAGAGCCGAAGCGTTCTCCTGTTTCGTGCAACCCCGCGGCGTCCACAAACAGCAGGCTGGCTACCCCGCCATGGCGATCAATGCGAGCTTCTTCTTCCTGTAAACGATTTTGAATGTACGGGTATTCAAACGCCCACGATTCCTCATCAATAATCGCCATATCTTTGAGACGGTGAATTCCCCTGTTGGCGATCTGATACAACTTTTGCACCGCATAGATAGATGCAAAACAAAACCATACCGCAAGCCCGCCGAGTAAAACCCGGGCAATAGCAGGCGGATTCCAGATCGTACTGGCGACCGTGAATAATATCACAACAACACCGGCCACAATCATCGAAGTTACGCCGATACGCCTGCAGGACAACAATGCATGGTCGCGTTCTTCGGGGGCCACGTCCTTTGAATCTGGTGGG
>JAGXLK010000544.1 GCA_018334735.1 Planctomycetota bacterium
TGTGGCATTTTACCCCTTGACGGACTCCGTTTACCCCCTATAATGCAGGATGAGCCGGGAAGCGAAGGGGCAAATTTCCCCGGCCGGCGGTTATATTAAGAGCTGTTGGAGCGCATATGATAAAGTTACTGTGGCTGCAGGCCAGCTGCTGTGGAGGAGAGACCGTCTCGCTGCTGAATGCGGAGCAGCCGGATCTTCTCACCACGTTTGATCTTCTCGGGGTGGACCTCGTCTGGCACCCGTCTTTCAGCCGGACACAGGGCGACGCAGCGCGGGAATTGCTGAACAAGTGTGTCAACGGCGAGAAAAACCTCGATATCCTCGTGATCGAAGGTGCTGTGCCGACGGGGGAGGAGGAACGTCCTCGGGGTTTAGGACCTGAAGGGCCGGGGATTGCCTGGCAAATTCAGCAGTTGGCCGCTGTTGCCAAACATGTTATGGCGGCCGGGACGTGCGCGTGTTTCGGGGGAGTCATGTGCGCGGGTTCAGGTCGCACCCCGGCCACAGGGGTGCAGTTTCAACGTCAGGATTTCGGCGGACTCCTGGGATCCGATTTTCTGTCGGGCGCGGGTCTGCCGGTGGTGAATGTGCCGGGATGCCCGGCGCATCCGGACTGGATCACAGGAACGCTCACTGAGCTGGCCCAGGACAGTCTTCGCGAGAACGATCTGGACCAGTATAACCGCCCGCGGATGTTCTATTCCAAACTGGCACACCACGGTTGTCCGCGCAACGAATACTATGAATTCAAAGCTTCGGCCGAGAAATACTCTCAGCAGGGATGTTTGTTCGAGAATCTGGGTTGCAAAGGGACGCAATGCGATTCAGATTGCAACGAGCGTTTGTGGCTGGCCCGCACGGGCAGCTGCACCCGCGGAGGTTTCCCCTGTCTGTCGTGCACGTCGCCGAAATGGCCCGAAGGGTTCGTGCCGTTTTTTGAGACCGAGAAGATCGGCGATGTGCCGACCACGCTCCCGCTCGATGTGCCGAAGGCGTGGTATGTTGGTATCAGTGGCCTGGCCAAACTCGCCTGCCCGGAAAGATTGTCTGTTAACGCCGTGAGTTTCAAACCAGTGGAGTCGGACGATGGGGACGAACAAGAATATAGTGTTTAGTCCATTCACCCGGGTGGAAGGGGATCTGCGCCTGGGGGTGGAAGTTCAGAACGGGATCGTTGATTCGGCTCGCGCTTCCGGAACACTTTTTCGGAATTTTGAGAACCTGTTGCGCGGACGCGATCCGATGGATGCGATCGTGGTTCTTTGCCGGATTTGTGGTCAGTGTGGGGCGGCCCATTCCCGGGCGTCGGCCGGTTCTCTCGCCGATGCGTTCGGCGTTGAGCCGCCGAGGAACGGGTTTCTTGCGGCGACAGTCATACAGGCAGCGGAATTTGTTCTCAGCCATATGGCACATTTCTACTTCTCCTTCGCTCCGGATCTTTGTGATCTCCCCGATCAAGAGGACCTGGAGGAACGGTTTGAACCCATCCGCGGGAGTTCCTTTCGACAGGCCGTCAAGGTCCGACGGACCCTGCTCGGGCTGATGGGGCTGTTTGCCGGGAAATGGCCCAATACTCTCGCCATCCAGCCGGGCGGGGTGACGCGTCCTCTGACGGAGGGGGAACTTATAAGGTCAAAAGGCATACTTGCCGAGTTTCAACGCGGGGTTGAAGGTACTTTGCTGCGCGGTTCACTCGATGATTGGCTCGGGAATACGTGTTTTGAGGATGTTGAGAGATGGCTCGAAACCGCCGATCACTGCGAAAGTGATCTCGGACTGCTGATCCGGCGAGGAATGGACAATGGTCTGACGGAGATCGGCAAAGGCCCGGGCCGGTTTTTATCGACCGGTTGTCTGGATTTGGGGAGGGGCGAAAGCTGGCTCAAACCGGGATATCGGGACGAAGATATTCGAAACCTCGAGCCAACGGCGATCACCGAGGACGTGGCGTTTTCGTGGTTCGATTCGGGCGGAAAACATCCCTCACAGCAGGGTACAATTCCTGCTCCTGACAAGGAAAACGCCTACAGCTGGGCGAAAGCACCGAGGTACGAAGGGAAATCGGTGGAAGTCGGTCCCCTTGCCCGAATGGTAATCGATGGCGACCCACTTGCGCTCGACCTCAACGAAAAATTCGGTCCGTGTGTGCTGACGAGAAGCGTGATGCGAATCCATGAAATGTTACGCCTTGTGAGAGCAATGAAAAACTGGATCGACCAAATCGATCCGGAACAACCGTTTTGTTACGAGGCCGAAGTCTCTGGAACGGGGGAAGGTTGTGCTCTGACGGGAGCCCCCCGGGGTGTGCTCGGGCACTGGCTGCGGGTTGAAAAAGGACGGATACGCAACTATCAGGTGGTCACGCCGACCAGCTGGAATCTGTCGCCCAGGGACTCAAACGACCACCCCGGTCCTCTGGAAGAAGCCCTTGTAGGCACCCCGGTGGAGGATCCCGATCAGGCCACAAACGTCGCGCTGGTGGTTCGGTCGTATGACCCCTGTCTCTACTGCAGCGTTCATTGAGCGAGGATTTCAATGCCGAGCAAGGTATCTCAATGGGAAGCGCAGGAAAGTGTCTGGGTGCAGATTATCCAGCAGATGGAGGAATTGTACGCGCAGCTGGCGGATTCTCAGGCGGAAATTGAACGGCATGCCGAAGAACTCAGAGATGCCAAGAAACTTGTCGATAATATCATCCGCAGCATGAGCGATGTGCTGATCGCGGTCGATTCCTCCGGGACAATCACTCTGGTGAACGAAGCCGCCGACCGGTTGTTCGGCTTCTCCGAGGAGGAGCTGGAAGGTGCAACTCTGGCAAAACTCCTTCCGGGGGAAGCACAGAAGCAGAAATGGAGCTGGCCGCGGCTCAGCCGGCGAATCCGGAGGAGCAGTTCGCTGAAAGAGGTCGAAACCCGCTGGCAGGACCGAAGGGGAAACCTTATACCCGTCGGGGTCACGGTGTCGGCTTTGAGGGACGAGTGGGATGATGTGGCGGGAGCAGTGCTTGTGGTTCGGGACCTGCGGGAGCGGAAACGCCGCATCGCCGAAGCCCAGGCTGCCACCGCCGCTGCTCGCGAAAAAACCAGGGAACTTGAAAAAGCGAACGAAAACCTGAAACGACTTCAGGATGAGCTGGTTCAGGCCGCCAAAATGAGTTCACTCGGCCGGTTGGCTGCAGGGATAGCGCACGAGCTTAACAACCCTCTCGGCGGTATTATGCTTTACAGCGATCTTTTGCTTGAAGATATCCCGGAAGGTGATACCCGGCGCCCCACGGTCGAGAAAA
>JAGXLK010000545.1 GCA_018334735.1 Planctomycetota bacterium
GACAAACACCCGGGAGCGCGACAACAACATGCCCGAGTAATTATTACCGCAAATAAGAGCCGTCAAAGGGATTCTAATCGTAACCCGAGCGAGCCACAAAGACAAACCGGCCGAGGACTTTGCGCTGAGGATCGTTTCCCGGTTTGACCATCATGCATTTACTTGTGATTGCCATTGGTTCCCGTTCGGTCCGGCCGCAAATTATCCATTTTTGGCCTACTTTATGTTCTGCCGCTCCTATTCCTTTCCCCCCTTGAACCTCAAAGAATAGTTCCAGTCTTATAAAAACCGCTCAAGCTCCTCTTAGTCTTCAACGTTTTCTTTAGATCGTGTGGCACCTTTGCTGTTGCTGTCTTTGTCCTTCGCCTTGATTGCATACTCCCCTTCGTGGCGTTCATACATGGTATTTGCCAGCTTTGCTATTGGTTCGGGAACCTCATCATCAAGTGCAATCTGGCGCAACACCCTCGATCGTTCATCAATGCGTAGGTCGTCAAGGGTGCGCAAAGCCTCCCTCGCAACAACATAATCCTCTTTTTTCTTGTCAGGCGGCCAATGGATCTTCGAATACTTGACCTTCGAATGGTCCCGCACCAATTCTTTCAATCTCGAAACATCTTCTTTTCTCGCCACGAACATGTTCAACGCATTGGCTTTTTTAACGGGATTTTTGCTCCCAAAAGCCTGTCGTTTCACCTTGCTGCGCATTTCATCATAACGTGGCATGAAACCATCATATATTTCCGCGTGCTTAAATGCCATTTGGACAGACCAATAGAGATAGGGTGAGTTGTAGAAGATTTCATTGCTTTGAAGACCTTCGTTCTTCAAAGATTCCGCAATATCGGGATGATACCTGTAAAGTAACCAACCGTTGTCCCGCGTTTGGCGACTTTTAAAAAAAGAAACGAGTTTGCCTTCTTTTTTGCTCTTTTCATAAAGTTTTCGGGTTACGGGACGAGGGGCAATTTGGCTGAGGGCCATGTGAAATCTCCGCCAGCACTCTCGTTCCTTTTCATCATGGATGTTACGGTAATCGTCTGGAACGACATCCCATATTTTATCCCAGAGTTGGACAGCTTCATTTGCAGGCAAATACCTTAAAAGGTTGGCAGTGAGAAGGAAATGTTCAAGTCTTAACGAACGATTCGCCAGCATCGATTCAATTACCTCTTTGCAGTATTTGTAGCCGTAGCGGCAAAACTTCAACGCGTCCAGGCAAAAAAACGCATCTATCGGATTTTTTTTCATGTAATTTACATAGCTTTGGGGATCGCCACCCACCGCCTGTGCAAAAAGCAATAAATAGGGAAGGCCATAAGAATCCTTTTTTCTGATATTCTTGATCTTACCATCCATCAAACCGTACGATTCAACCATACGCCAGAGGTCACTTTGTAGCGCACTCATCTTGGCAGTACTGCTTGCTAAGCGGCCTCAGGTAAGTAATTGTGTGTTTTGAAATCCACGGAAAGGATTTTGCTCTCAGGTGCAGCAAGTTTCCTGCGCGCTTTTTTCAGTGCCCGGAGCAAATGATCCATCTCGCCGAAGTAGTAGTTGTTCGTTACCTTTTCCTTCAGGTAACCCCAGACGTATTCGATAAGGTTCAGTTCAGGGCTGTATGGGGGTAGCCAGAAGGGTTCTATGTCTCCTCGGTGCTGTTTGAAAAAATCCATGACCTTATTGGCGCGATGGTACCCAGCATTGTCCAGCACCAATATGTAGGTGGTGTCCGGCGGTTTATCTTCCAGGAGGTGCCGTAAGAACAGCAGAAACTCTTCAGAGTTCTTCCGTTTCAGCGCACGCACTGCCGGCCAACCCTCAGGCCACTCCTGCTGCATCTGATCGCAGAGCTCGATCACCTCACGGTAATCCTCCAGCTCCACACTTGTCGGCTCGGAACGGGCTTTCGCGCCGAACTTTCGCAGCACCCGGTGCGTCCCATTTATCCTCAGCGGCCTCGAATTTTTTTCTCCACGGATTGATCCTCTCGCGGGCCGCCGCCTGCCAGGCCGCCACGTTCTCCTCTGGGGTCCGTGGGGTCACCGCCCATAAAGCGGACGGCACTGCCCCTCATGCCATCGTGACCCCGGAGGATCTCAATAACCCGTTCACGCCGGGAATTGATGGCCAGGTCGAGCGGCGTGTTCCCCCTGTGATCGAGGGCATTTACCCAGCCCCCCCGTTTGATCAGCAGTGCTGCCAGTTCGGCTCGTCCGGCCCGCGAGGCCGCGTGCAGGGAAGTCCCACCCCGCCCATCCCGGGCGTTCGGCCGGGCCCCTCGATCGATAAGCAGTTCTGCAACCTCGGTGTGCCCCAGGTCGGCCGCCAGATGCAAGGGGCTCTGCCCCCGGTCATTTCTCGCCTCCGGGTCCGCGCCGCTCTCCAGAAGTTCTTCGGCCGCTCCCACCTTGTTCCAGGACGCCGCCCGGTGCAACGGCGTATTGGCATCATCGTCGCGAACCCCGGGGTCCGCACCGTGCTGGAGAAGCATCGCCACCACGGACCGCGTGCCCGACGCCGCCCAATGAAGAGCCGTAAAACCCCTTTTATCTCTCGTGCTTAGCGGCGCATTCCCGGCCAGCAACACACTCACGATGCCCCGCCATTCCCGCCGCACGGCGATGTGAAGGGGGGGAAAGCCCGCACCATCCCGTCTCGTGAGGTCAGCTCCGTGAGCAAGCAACAGTTGGGCTACCTTTTCGTCCCGCGCACGCACGGCGCAGTGCAGCGGCGAACGTCCCCGTTGTCCCCGCACATTAGGATCGGCTCCGGCCTCAAGCAGAACGGCGACAATCTTGTGGTGTCCCCCCCGAGCGGCCAGATGCAGCGGGGTATCGCTCATTCGATTTTGCTTGCTGACATCGGCACCGTTTTCAATAAGCATTGCGCCTATTTTTTCGTGCCCCTCCGCGGCTGCTCTGTGGAGCGGAGTCATACCCACGCCATCCTCGCTGTCCACCGGAGCCCCGGCCTCCAGCAGTTGCTGCGCCAGTTTCAGACATCCCCCCTGGGCCGCTGCGTGAAGCAGAGTTTCTCCCCCCGTGGTATCGCGGGCGGTGTACTGCGGATCGACGGCTGCCCCATGCTCGGTCAGAAGGTGGGCGGCCGCCCGGTGCCCGGTTCTTGCCGCCAGGAAAATGGGGCTGCGCCCTTTCCGGTCCCTCGCGTCGACCTCGGCACCCTTTTGAATGAGTTTCTTACTGATCTCCGGACTGCCGGCCGCCACTGCGGCATGTAACAGGGTCGTTCCCCGCTTGTCGGTGTAGCGGGGATCGAGGA
>JAGXLK010000546.1 GCA_018334735.1 Planctomycetota bacterium
GCGCCCCTCCTGGTCCTCGACATCGAACACCACGGGCAGACGTTCGTCTTCCTGGAACATGGCCGCGAGAAGTTCTGCAAGGTCACCCCAGACGTGACGGCTCCTCCCCAAACCCACAGCGACCGTATGCGAAAGCGTCATGCCCGGTGGTGTCTGAACAAGATACGCGCCATCTTCCCCTTCAGGTTCCAAATAGTTAAGGCTTTCAAGCTTCTCGAGAGATTCTACGACTTCATCCTCCGTCGTTCCAAAACGACGCGCAAGAACCTTTACCTCCGGCAGTCGAGACCCCGCACTCCGCTTGCCGTTGGTAATTTCTTCACGAATTGTCTGGAATATATGTTGCTTCATTTTCGGTAGTAACAAATCGGTAATCGCTCTAAACGGGGCGCCTTTCAGCCCGGATTAGCAAAATCCCCATTCAAAAAATCATAACACTAACCATACTTTCCATCAACGGTCAGCGTCCAATCATTCCAGATGGAAAACCTGCGTCTGCGGCGGCTCAATGTGCAGCTTTAGCTCCGCAACACTCGCACCGATCTGCTCGCGGTCACACACATTCCACACTTTGCACGTTTCTGGTAAACTGACAGTCAATTTGCCCGGGCGAATCGAATGGATTGTCAAACTGGCCGAATCCACGAACACAAGCGCATTTTCCTCGCAGTAAATGTGCGTGCCGCTGTACCGAGCCAGTTCGCGAAGCAAAACAGCCGGCAGCGGCACAGCGCAGGAAAAAACGACCGAATAATCTTCCTCGCCACGTTCGCCCGGTGCGTCATTACCAATCGCGCCACGACCAAATTCGCGGACCACAAGTCCCGGACCGTCCTCCGCCGAAGGCCACTGTATGCCCCCGAGATTTCGGCAATTTTCAGCCTCCCCCGGCACAAGAAGCGGACCGTACGGATCGGAATCGCCATAATCAACCCTGCGACCCAGATTCTTTGTCAAAGGGTGATCAAATCGATCGATAGTGACAAAACGCGGTGATTCTTTCCGCACCAGCTTCATCGGTATGCCTGTCAGCCGGGAAGCCGCTTCCGCTGTCAAACTCGAACCGTCCGTGATCCCCGTCGCTGGGCCGAAAACGGCCACATTCCCATCGCGCAAGACTTTCTTTCTCAGCAGTCCGATTCGCTCAGGCGTCAGACGGAACAAATTCGGGAACAAAAACAGACGATGACAATCGGGAAAGTTGTCCCGGGCAAGATCCTCAAAAAGATGAATGCGAAACGGCACCCCGCATCGACTCAGTCCGTACAATCTCTGATGAATGACAGAAAGGTATTGGTACCGCGCCGTAAGATCTTCCTCCAACACGCTGGTATCATCAACCACCATCACAACCGATGGCACCTCGTGTCGCTCCCAATGTACCGACGCCTCGTGAACCTTCGCCCGCTCTGCAAGGACCTCCTGAATCAGATCGTCATCGAAAAAACTCGGCCCGCAAACATCCATAGGATAGGTGTTGTAACCACGGGATATCGATGCACCCAGGTTGCGCCAGAACCCTGCCTCCACCTCTTCGGCATTCTTCAGGTAATTCCATTTCCCTCCTTCGGAAAGACAAAACGTGCGCTGGTCTTCCTCCATAAACATCAATTTGTTACGTATGACCACCGAATCCCCAATCCCTTCGCCTTCGTACCCGAAACCCATCCCCCGGTTAAGGTAGTCGTGGGGAGTCGCCACGACGTCCAGCTCCGGCATATCGAGCAGCTCGGCCATGCCCCATGCACCCGACACCGCGTGCATGGAACCCGAATGCGTCTGGTAATCGCCCCTGGATCGCGCCATCAGCGGCCATCCGAGCATTGTTTGCTTAAAAGCATCGAGCCCGGCCAGTTTCCCTGGCGCCGTTTTTTTGATGGCCCCCAGGACGTTCTGGAAGTTTCGTTCCGTAAGCCGACGCATGCAGCGGCAATAATCTTTCTCCGCCGTCATCTCTTCCGGTTCGGGCCAGTGAAGCCTGTGCGCCGTTTCGGTGTCTCTACCGCCCAGATTCCCGATCTTATCGTATTCTGTCTCGCCTCTTTCTCGCCATTGCTGATCTGCAGGCAGCCCCGCCGTCTCCAGAGTCACATCGCCCCTCCCCCAGGCCGCTTGAAGTTCCTCATCGGCCCCATACTTATCCCGCAGAAAATCACGGTAGGCCCTCTGCATAACGGGACTCTGATCGAAAAGAAACCCTTCGCAGGTCAGGGGAGTCGTGCCTTCCCCGATCGGGTAGCTGAGGTACCCGATTACCCGTTCGCCCCACGGACGCGATTCGCAGAAACTCACCACGTTCTCCACGAACTGGCGCATTTGCTCGCCGTAAGCTTCGGAGGCCAGAGAGGGCTCCCGGTATCTTTTACCGTAGCTGTTAAGCAACATATCATCAGGATGATTTTCCCGAAAGTCAGAGGGCGGTCGGCTTGTAAAACGCACCCACAGCCGTCCATCAGGGACAATATCCAGGACAAAATTGGCCATATCCGCGGGACTAACCTCCGAGGCTTCATCCGGGGTGATTTCGGGAAACTCACCGTCGCCCGTCCAGAAAGCCGTCTTCTCCCATTCCCCGTCCACTCCGCCTCTGACGGGAAGCATGAAAACGCGGCAACCATTGTCGGCAAACTTGTTCAATATCTCTTTACTGCCCGGCGCGTCCAGATCGTAGCACAGGTTGTAACAATAGGCGGGCGCCGGCATACCCCCTTCCATAACGACAGGCTTCCCGCGGTAGTTTTTAATCTCGAACGATCGGCTGCTCTCATTTCCTTTCACCACACCTCTCCTTCAGGAAAAATAGCGTGCGTCCAGAGCATCTCAAAAACAAACAAATCGGGCCGCGTTCTAAACTCCAGACCCGCAAAGCGGGGCTGAAGTGCAGTCCGCTCACGTATCCGACAAGAGGGGACGGGATTCGGGGGCAGCGATATCAGCGCTGTGTTTGAAAGGCCAACTCGCCTCCAGATCCTTTTGGCGCTCACATGCCTCCTATCCCGTCCACGGAATTGAGGGAGACTCGAGTTCAGCTGAGCCCGCCACCAGCGGGCGAAACTGGACTTGAGGCAGACGATTGCTGGAAAATCCCAATATGCGCACGGAAATTCGACAAAATTGGCCCACGTTCTGAACTTCGGTCCGCTCAGTCGTCACCCCTTCTCACTCCATCCAAAACCGGCTCAAACGGCCGTTCCCACCCGAGCGGGAAGACCATATCTTTGACGACCAGATCGTGTTCTCCCGCGGGGACTGTTAGACCAATCAAATTCGTGCGCGTCCAT
>JAGXLK010000547.1 GCA_018334735.1 Planctomycetota bacterium
GGGAGAATACCCCATCAGCCGGGTTGCGTTGGAGCAAAAATCATTACCCGGCGCAGTACGAACCTGGGAAAGCCAGAGAAGTAAAATTAAAAGCTTCAGGTTCCGGCGGCGGATTCCTGTCGTTCCAGAGATACATGGATGTTGGAGGCGCGGCGTACTCGCGCAATTTTATCAGTGATTTCAGTTACGCAGGAAAGGGAAAAAACGCACCCGAGGTGCGCGTGGAATATCTTCCCGGGGCCGAGACATTCACCGGCCGGATCGTTGCTCGCAATTTAAAACCAAATTTCGCTTATCAGTTGAAACTGGTCGGCAAGACCGAGGATATGATGTCCTTTGAGAACATCGGTTTTCTCGGTCGTTGGCGGGCTCCTTTATGGGGGACAAATTTCGACGACGAACAGTACAGGAAATTCCCGGATAAGAAGTCGATGAGAAGTTACCTTTTTTTCGATTTTTTAGTTACAGATGGTCGGGGCGAGGCCGAAAGGGAGTTTTACGCGGATAGCACATTGCACGTGTTATTCAACGCCAACTGGCAGAAGAAACCCCGCCGGGAAGATAGCCGCCCGCGGACGGTGGCGCGGGAGGTTCCCGACCCGATGATCTATGCCAATCCTAACGTCGAACTGGCCCCCCAGCAGGTTTATGCCCAGAGCGAAAGTGACGCAAACAATTCGGAACGCCCGCGCATCGGACATGCTTTTCTGCCCCCGGGAGTTTACAAAGCAACCCTGACACTGACTGAGGAAAGTTTTCATGCCTACGGGGACGGCGGATACTGGGCGACGGTGATGTCGGCTCCGGTGGAATTTGAGATTGCCGATAAGCCTACGCCTCCGGGGCGCGAGAAGTGGGCCAAACTGCATAGAATCCGCAGAGTATCTTTGGATCGCGCGGAAACGGTAAAAATGGAACGCGTGCCTGCCAACGAGAGCGGCCTGCGTTGCGGGAAGATTGAAAAAGGGGCCAAGGTTATATTTGTCGAGATCTTTGACGTGGATCCCGGCGAGCGCTACGTTTTGAGTTTCAAGTGTCTGGTTGGGACTGGTGCGAAACTGATCCTCGAGATTGACAACGGGAAAGGCTTCGATCTGGGACCCCATTACTGGTTTTCGGCCGACCATGAATGGCAGCGGATTGAGATTGAGATAACAGACGCTATAGCGGGCAAAGAATCCCGCCTTGCCTTTTCCGTCGAACCGCGATGTAAAGTTTTTGCACTTCAAGATGTCCGAATGTGCCGCGTTAAAAATAGCCAGAAATAGATTGTAAACACGGGAGAATCCTGTGATTGCGAACAGGTTGGAAAACAAAAACGCATTTGTTACGGGCGGAAGCCGTGGTATTGGGTTTGCCATTGCCAGACGATTCGCCCGGGAAGGTGCGGGAGTCGCTCTGCTGAGCCGATCAGAGCAGAATCTGGAAGCCGCCCGTCAAAATATCTTAAGTGAGATGCCGGAAACGGATGTGGTTCTGCGTCCCGCCGATGTGACCGGGCAAAAACAGGTCGAAAAGGCGGTAAACGAGGCTTTGGATCAGTTGGGACATGTGGACATACTTGTGAACTCTGCCGGTGTGGCTTCGCTTGGCGATATCGACGAAATGTCGGTGGAGCAGTGGGAGTACATTATGGCCGTTAATATCTTCGGCGCTTACTACACATGCCGGGCAGTCTGGCCCCATTTTAAAGAGCGGGGCGGTGGGAGCATTATCAATCTCGCCAGTGGGTCCGGGCGACGTGCGCATGCCGGTTGGAGCGCGTACTGCACGAGTAAATTCGCTGTGATGGGGTTGACAGATTCGCTGCAGAAGGAAGGTCGACCGCACGGGATTCGCTGTAATGTTATTTGCCCCGGTCCTACGGAGACCGATCAGCGACGAAGTAACTTTGGCGAGGAGCCTCCGGAAAAACTTATGCAACCAGAACAGATCGCGGAAGTAGCTGTGTTTTTCGCATCCGATGAGTCGAAATGGGTCAGCGGGCCGGGCGTTGACGTTCGGAAAGAACCTATCTGAATCGGGTACGTTCCTACAGGAGAATGTAATGTATAGAATAGGCGATGAAGAAGTTGAGGCTATCCGCAAACTTTTTAACAGCGGTCAGGTCTTTCGTTACGGAAAAGCTACCCAATGCAATCGATTCGAGGAACGGTTCGCTAAGATGCTAGGTGTGAAATACTTACGTTTGTGCAACAGCGGGACGTCTGCGCTGATCGCTGCCCTGATCGGTATGGGAATCGGCCCCGGCGACGATGTAATCGTGCCGGCGTATACTTATATGGCGTCGGCGATGGCGGTGCTGGGCGCGGGAGCCATTCCGGTCGTGGCTGAAGTGGACGAATCGCTGACGCTCGACCCGGAAGACGCCGAACGAAAAATTACCGATCGGACGGCCGCCATTATGCCTGTTCATATGATGGGGCTCTCATGTGATATGAATTCGCTCTGCCGGGTGGCCTCCGATAACGATGTTATGGTCTGTGAAGACTCCTGCCAGGCTGTGGGCGGCAGTTACGAGGGCCAGAAACTGGGATCGTTCGGGGAAGCTGGTGGGTTCAGTTTCAACTATTACAAAAACATTACGGCGGGGGAGGGTGGGGCCTTTGCCACGGATAGCGAAGAGGTGTTCGAGCGCGGTTCTTGCGTGGTGGACCCATGTTCATACTACTGGGACGAAGATCGCGAATTCGCGGCGGATTTCTTTGTTCCCTGGAATTTCCGCTCCACGGAAATCGCCGGAGCTATTCTCAATGTTCAGCTCGATCGCCTGGACGGTATGCTGGAAACAATGCGCAAACAAAAGAAAATTCTCACCCGCATCGGCAGGGAAAGCGGGCTCCAACCAATTGTGAGCAACAGCCCCGACTGGGAGTGCGGAAGCGCGGTGGGATTCATTTTCCCCGAAGATCAGAAGGCCATTTCTTTCACGACTGCACTCGGGGAAGAAGAAATCAGCTGTTTCCGGCCGATTGATACCGGACGGCACGTTTATACCAACTGGGATCCGATCATGAAAAACAGCGGTAGCCATCATCCCTCCCTTGATCCATTTAATCTCGACGAAAATGCCGACGCGAATACGGATTACACCGACGATATGTGCGCACGAAGCTTGGACCTGCTCGGGCGAACGGTGCTCATCAGCACCCATCCGTTCTGGCCCGAGGGCCAGGTTGAAAAAGCAGGTGAAGCTATCCGGGCCGCGGCGAACTGACTCTTCTTTCTGGATCACATCCCCATGAGTATTTTCGAAGCTTTAATGTTGCTGTGTTTTG
>JAGXLK010000548.1 GCA_018334735.1 Planctomycetota bacterium
CGCGGCAAGCTTGCCGCGCTCGCCTCCGGCGAGGCGATCCGCCTCCTTCGGCTGCTTCCCAATGCTAACCCGGGGCTCGTTCGGCCAAAAACAGCGGCCTCATTTCGCCCCGGGCTACGTCTGCCACGCCCGCTCCGCGGGCTTACCGACAGCACCAACGCTAAACGCACATACCATCCGAAGATGCAATTACGCTCCTCCATTGTGCCAGGTATCCCTTTGACTGTGACAGACACCGCCCCGTTTAATAGAATGTCTTCTTGTAATTATAGTTCTTAGGAAGTCCCAACATGATTCTTCTCAACACGGGCGAGAATAACTGGTATACATACCCCTCTTTGAGTCTCGGATATATTGCCGGAGCACTCTCGGACGCCGGGCACCGGGTTATCGTGGTCGATCTCCAAATCGAGGACTCCCCCCTGATAGCCATCAAGAATGCTATCGAAGAAGGAGAAAGGTATCTCGGCGTCACGGTCAACGCAGCCAATGTCAGCCGCACTGCAGAACTTATAGCACAGATCAGAAATTTATATCCGGAACTCAAACTCATCGCGGGTGGCCCACAGGCATCGGCAATTCCCGGTACGCTTTTGGAATGCGGATTCGATGCCGTGGTCGTGGGCGAGGGAGAACCAGTGATCTGCCGGATCGCCGCCGGAGAACCGCCTGAAAACATACAAGGCGTGGTCTGCCAGGAGAAGCTCCGCACTGCCAGCGAAGAACGCGTCCCCCATATTCAGGACCTTGATTCGGTTCCCTGGCCGGCCTGGGAAAGTTTTCAACTGGACAAATATCATTTCCCCGGGCATAGACCCGCTGTCCCTATTACGACAAGCCGTGGATGTCCATTCAACTGCATCAATTGCACAAAATTTCTTCATGGCTATAAGGTCCGACGCCGATCCACCACCGACGTGGTGGATGAAATGGAAAATGCCGTTGACCGCTGGGGGATTCGCGAGTTCCACTTCTGGGACGACCATTTCACCTACGATACGGATAGAGTATGTCAGCTCTGCGAAGAAATTCTGGAGCGAAACCTGCAGAAAAAGATGCGTTTCGCCCTTCCAAATGGAATTCGCGCCGACGTCCGCGAAGAAGAGATGCTCGACATGCTTGTGAAAGCAGGTCTTTATGCCGCCAGCGTGTCCGTGGAAAGTGGAAGCCAAAAAGTGGTCGACAAACTGGGCAAAAAAATCGATCTGTCCGTGGTGCTTGGAACTGTTGAAGCACTGCGCGAAAGAAATGTCCGCGTAGCGCTTTATTTCATGATGGGGCTTCCGTTCGAGACCCTTGACGACTTGAATGCAACGATCCGCATGGCGTGCAGTCTCCCGGCACACCACGCTCATTTTTTTATAGCAACTCCGTTCCCCGGGACAAGACTCTACGAACTTGCACGGGAACACGGACAGCTACTCCGCCCGCCCAATGAACTCTCGACCTATGACGAGGCAGGACCGTACATGAGCTCGCCTCATTGGACATCGAATCTGCTGCGCGCGAAACGACGTGAAGCATTTCGCCGATTCTATACGAACCCCCAGCATCTTCTCGATATCGCCTCAGCGTTGGTAACTGAACCCCAGGACTGGGGATTTCTCGTGCAAAACGCATGGAGAATTTTCCTTACCGGGAGCAGAGTTTGAATCCACTTGTCTGGTTCAGAAAATGGCGCGTAAGACAGCCGCTACGCTGGCTCTTCGTCATATGGGCAATCGGATTCGCTGTACGTTGCATATCGATCGCAGGCTACCCGCCGGCGCTCCCCTACGGCACAAAAGTCTATTGGGATGAAGTCGATTACGATATGTTCGCGTGCAATCTGCTGAGATCCGGCTCTTTTCATTCATGCCCGGCCGGCTTCATCGGCCAGGCACATCGTCCGCCGGGCTATCCCGCATTCCTGGCCGGCGTTTATTCCCTCCTGGGACGGAACGTTACGACCGTACGCCTTATGCAGGCCCTCCTGAGCAGTTTTAACATCCTCCTCATCTACCTGATCGTGAGAAAGGTCGGCTTTGCGCCACGACTGGGCCTGCTCGTAGCGGGATTCATGGCTCTGCACGCGCCCAACATCGCCCTGATCCGTTTTCACCACGATCCCGTTCTTTCCACAGTTCTCCTCAACAGTTTTCTGCTGTTCCTGGTCTGGCTGCCCAGCTCACCGATTCGTAGCGCCGTCGTGGGAATCACGGGTGGTCTCTGCGCGCTGATCCGTCCGTCTTTCCTCGCAAGCATCATCGCCGCGGTGATACCCATCGCCAATGGGGGAAAATGGCACGGTAAAATACGTCGCGCCTGCCTGTTCGCACTCCCGACTCTCTTCGTTGTAACCCCGTGGATCGTCCGGTCGTCCCGCCTCGTCGGTAAACCCGTTTTGATCACCACCGCCCCGGCCTGGCATTTCTACGTTTTCGGAACCGGTGATCCCAACCTGAGAGCAAAACCAGTTCAGGACGCCCTGTTTCAATCGGGGATACCCACCGAGCGCAAGATGTACGCTGAGGGCCTAAAAAGAGCCCGAAAAGAGTTTTCCAAACGACCCTTCACGGCCCTCGCGAGCGGGATATGGCGTCTGGTGAAATGGTTCGAAGTGTCCCGTTGGCCGAGCAGGTTCTACAAACCCCGGGCTTACGTCGCTTTTGTGGGAAACAAACCGCTCCGGTTTCCCTTACTCGATTTCGAAGGTCTGATTTACGTCACGGTGGCTGTCACTGCATTCTGGGGCATCTTTCGAAAGCAGCTCCCGGGCATGCCCGCCAGGTGGTGGACCAGGTGGAAGGTGCTTTTCTGGCCCGTTGCCGCCTACACAGCTGCCCACCTGGTGGCCAGTCCGCTCGTCCACCACCGACTTATCATTGCCCCTATCCTGATCGCCATCATGATCACCTGGATAAGTGCGTTGATCCTCGGCGACGATTCCTTCAAAAAACCCAAGCCTCCCCCTGACCAGAGGAGTGTCTTCCGAGGAACGCTGGCTGTCTTTCTGATCGCTACGGTGGTTACCGCGCTGATTCTCGCCCGTTCATCGCGGTTCGAACCATTGCTTCGTCCCGATAGTACTCCCTCTTCGGGGGCCTCATACGACGATGTTCGCCTGACGCAGGCTCGCAACAAAGGCAGTTTAGCGCAGTGGAAAGATACGGAGATTGACTGGGCAGGGATAGCCCACTATCCTGCGGAGGGCTGGCGAACCGAGCCTGGCATAGAACTGGGCGATATACCCTGCAGCCGAGAGGAAAACTGGTGGAGTGCCTGGCTCATGATCCGG
>JAGXLK010000549.1 GCA_018334735.1 Planctomycetota bacterium
TCGTGTTTCGAGACAGTTTTGCGCCCCGCAAAAAGGGCAAACAACTTCAGAAAAAGTGGTGGTACCTGCGGACGCTTGGCAGCAAAGAAAGAGTTCGGGCTACCTCTGATTCTCTTGAGTACGAAAGTCCCTACGGTCCCAGGTTTGATGTCAGCTTTTTGCAACCTGATACCATCCAGGCGGAATCGCGTGACGTGGAATGCAAAGGGCCCTTGTATTTTGCACATGCTCGTCCCTGGCGCAGGGCTCACGATATGGAACCCGGCCACAAAGCGACCGCGACCGAGACGATCACCGTTACGGCTGTCGGGCCGATCAAAGCCGGACAGGATATAGTTTCTGTGCTTTATCCGCGTGAAAAAGCGGAACAGAAACCGGCAATCGCACCCATAGGAGACGGAGCGATACGGGTGAAAACGAAAGAATCGACCGACTATATTTTCCTCAGTCCTGTTTCCTTCCATCACAAGGGGGAAAAAATCTCCTTTGCAGGCACGTGCGGAGCCGTGCGGGTCTACCCGGATGAAGTCCATCTGATAATTGCTGAAGATTCAGGGGCGGTCTCCTACGGGGGTACCACGCTTCGGAGTCAGGTGCCAGCCCTCCGTGTCCTGGCCAGAGACAAGATGAAAGCCGAGACTATCGAGGTGAGGGCACCAAAGAATTCGATCGCCTTTTCTCCTCCGAAGGACGCAAAGGAAAAACCGGTTCAAACGGGGGTGAAGAGATACGAGTTTAAGGATGGGTTCGCGTATGGATTTGACGCGAAAGAACGCCTTGAGTGGGAGGAGAACGGAGTTCGTTTTGTGGGACGTCGTGGCGGGGTCGTCGTCCGCAACGATGGTACCGTGCGGATGATCCTGGAGTCCGGAGAGACGGTGAGCTACAAGAAACTAAAATCCTGGGGCGCCGGAGGCCCCTATGACCTCACGTTCCACAAGGACCGTATTACGGGCCGGACGGCCGGGGAAGGGCGGTTTCTCTATGTAACCGGCCCTCCGGGACTGGACCGGCTCCCAACGCTTGTAATTGACGGGCAGACTTACGCGCTCGGAACGCACAACAAGACAATAACCGTGCCGGTTCTGGAAGGGAAACATGAAATAGAAATCCGGATAATAAAACAACCACCGATTACCCGTAACTGGCAACAATGGAACTCCGAATGACTTCAGCCCGTGTTTTCCTGGGTTTCCTTATATGGGCTGATGATCCCGATGATCGATATGACAGATCGAGCATAGCACACTAATTTTTTGCGGAAGGTTCAGGATAATGCAAAGCGGATATGAAATTGGTTCTTCACATTGTGAACGTGGGCTCGGGCGACTTTTTGCAATGGACTCAGGTTTACTTCATGAGCTGGTGAGGAAGATCTTGAGTTTTCTGCCGATTTTCCTCATTGCAGTGATTATGGTGCGTCCGGCTGCAGGGCTGGGACCGCGCGAAAACCGGATGGTGCCGAAGGACGGCAGGATCGAGATGAGAGATTATGGTTACCGGGATTGGGGCCCAAACCTCGTTCATTACCGTCTGCCGGACGTCGACTTTGACGCCGATGCGTTGAAGGTGATTGGGCCGGATGGTGATCCCGTGGCGGCTCAGGTGGATGGGCGGCTTCTGTCTTTTGTCGCCTCTGTCCCCAAAGGGAAAACCGTCACGTACAGGCTGTCCAGAGGCGGAGGAGACCCGGAACATGCACTTACCGTTAAAAGAGCGGGGAATCAGATTGACGTGGGCAACCAGTACTTCCGCTTGCGCGTGCCCGCCGAACAGAAAAGAAATCTCTCCGCACCGGTTTCGACCGATCAGGTACCGGTACCAATGCAGCAGTGGCGCCCGGCCGGTGGAAACTGGATGGGAGGCATGCGCTTTGCTGATCCCCGGAAAGTGGCTTCGTTCCAGATGAAGGTGTTGCGCAGTGGGCCCGCTTGGTTTGATTACGAGGCGCGGTATGAGTTTGCAAACGGAGCCCGGTATGTCTGCCGGATTTCGGTCAGTCCCCGGATTCCGCTGGCTCGCATTCGCGAAGAGCTGGACGGCACGGAACTGCGAAAACACAACCGCAGTTTCCTCATGCTGGATCTGCATCGTGGTGCAACGCCCGACACGATTCAATGGGTGAAAAAAACCGGAGAAAAAACCGTTGCTGCCAGCAAACATAAGTTCAGTCAGTATATGAAGAACAAGAAAAAAGCGGCCCGCAAAAAATCGACATCACCACGTCCGGATCCAACGAAACCGATGGAGACCATGTTCTTTCTGGACAATATGGTGCCGGGTGGGAAATGGGGTGGAGAAAAGGGCGGTCTCCGTGTGAGCAAGGGGGATGCAGGGGTCGGAGTGATACCTCTCCATGTCGGTTCCTGGCGCCGGGCAATGACGTTGAATGTGTGGGGTGACGAAAACGGAAACGCGACCGTGGGGTTGCCCCTTGATCCGCGCTGGGTGTGGTGGCAGTACGATCGGACCGACGAGCGATCCCCGTTCTCCACACATGAGCATGATCCGGAGCTGAAAAAAACCTACGCCCGCCGGGAGTGGGGATTGTATTTTGGGTCGAGCCCAGCCGGGGTGCAGCGCCAGTACGGCCACATAGGATTGAACGAGTACAAAAACTGGATAATCGATTGGGAGACGGAGGAACCGGTTTCCTATCCCCGGGCGTTCTTTACGCCTGAGATTGTGAAGCAAATAAAAAAACATCTTTCGGAACACCCGGATCGCTCGAATCTGGAACAGTACTACATCATCAGCGGAAGAAAGAAGGACGCGATCCGGCATGCAAAAAGATATTCGAGCAGGCTCGGTAGTGACCCGTGGACTGTGAAGGCGGGGCTCTCCCATTACCGTCAATCCCAGAGGCTCATCGGAGTGCATCTGGCAGAAGACGCACTGGCCTGTCCGGATCTGCCGGAGGAAATGCGCAAAGATATCCGACGGCATCTGGCACTGTGGGCATATCTGATGTCCACCCCGGACTTAAATCCGCGGGGCGCCGGAGTGCATCTTGGTAACAATAACATGACGATCAACCGAACCATTGCGCTTGTGTATTTTGCGTCGCTCCTGCCCGAGCATCCCGAATACGACTACTGGATGGACCGGATTGCGCGTTACACCCGGTTTAAACTGGCCACGCAGACATCGGTTGACGGCACATGGATCGGCTGTCCGAATTATCAGCTTTACGGTCCCACGCGGTTTCTGGATACCGCCATCAACGTTCTTCATAATACCGATACGATGGACCTGCGGGGAGCATATCACGCCCGTA
>JAGXLK010000550.1 GCA_018334735.1 Planctomycetota bacterium
GACGGCCCGAGGTGGCATGACCAGCCACGCGGCCGTGGTGGCCCGAGGTATGGGAAAATGCTGCGTCGCGGGCTGCGGAGCCGTCACACCTGACGAAGAAAACAAAACGGTCACCATCGCTGACAAGAAATATAATGAAGGCGATGTGATTTCGCTCGATGGCACCAGCGGGCAGGTCTTTGACGGCGCCCTTAAACAGGTGGAACCCGAACTGGCTGGATCGTTCGGAACCTTGATCGGCTGGGCGGACGAATACCGAAAAATGGGTGTCTGGACCAATGCCGATACCCCCAAAGATGCCCGGCAAGCGATCGAATACGGAGCCGAAGGGATCGGGCTCTGCCGCACCGAACATATGTTCTTCGAAGAAGGACGTATCAGCTATGTGCGCCAGATGATGCTGAGCGCTCCGGATGTCCGTCGGCTCGAAAAAGAGATCGACGACCTGGAAGTCGCCCTCAGCCAGGCCGGAAAAGAAGAATCCGAACACATCAAAGAACGAATCGCGAAAGTCGAAGACGATCTTTCCGGTCCCCGAGGGCTGCTCGACAACGCGCTTGAGACGCTTCTGCCTGAACAGCGAAGCGATTTCGCCGGAATCTTCGAGGCCATGGACGGCAAACCGGTCACCATCCGGCTGCTCGATCCGCCGCTGCATGAATTTCTGCCGCATGATCCCAAGGTTCAGGAAGAACTGGCAAAACAGATGGACCGCTCGGCCGATGAAATCGCCGAACGTGTCAGTTCTCTCAGCGAACTCAACCCAATGCTGGGTCACCGCGGCTGCCGGCTGGGTATCACCTATCCGGATATCTATAATATGCAGGTTCGAGCGATCATGGAAGCAGCCGTCGAATGCACGAAAAACGGCGTCGAGGTCCATCCGGAAATCATGATCCCCCTTGCCGGAAGCGCCGAAGAACTCCGGGTCACCCGTGAAGAAGCTGAGAAGGTCTGCCAGAACGTTCTCGAAGAGAAAGAAAGCAACCTGGAATATCGCATCGGCACAATGATCGAGATACCGCGTGCTGCGCTAACAGCAAACGATGTCGCCGAACACGCAGAATTCTTCAGTTTCGGCACCAACGACCTCACGCAGATGACGTTCGGGTTCAGTCGAGACGATGTTGGGACTTTCGTGCCGGAATACGTTGACCGCGAAATTCTGCCGAAAGATCCTTTCCAATCGCTTGATCAAGACGGAGTCGGACAGCTGGTATCGCTCGGTATCGAGCGAGGTCGCCAGACAAAACCCGAACTCAAGATTGGGATTTGCGGCGAACACGGCGGCGATCCGGAATCGGTGAAGTTCTGCTACCGGGTCGGCATGGATTACGTCTCTTGCTCCCCGTTCCGCGTTCCCGTCGCACGTCTGGCCGCCGCGCAGATCGCGGTCGAGCTTGAAGACGAAGTCATCGATGAACTTGCTTCGGCGAAAACCCGACCAACCATCACGAAAGCTATCAAATAGCTTAGTGTTTATCCCCTCTGATCTGGCTGCACGGGTTGACTGGCCCGTGCAGCCTTCAATACCTTTGCTAACGCCGTCGCTGTGGTTTGTCAGCGGGGCCCGAAGTTGCCCGCCGAGTTCCCCTCTTGCCCCCTCGTTCAGTCCACCACTTCCGATGAAAAGCCGCGAGGATTCTGGTCAAACGGCACGACATCTGACGTGTGGATGTACCAATCCAACATCTGGTCTTCCAGCCGATTGACCACGTCCTGATACTCCTCCTGCCCGTACACATTTTTTGTCTCGCGGGGATCTTCGTTCAGATCGTAAAGCTCATGTTCCCCGTCCGTGCGGCGGATCAGCTTGTAATCCATTGTACGGAGCATGGCCGATCGGCAGACTGTATCCGGTTTCTCCTGTTGCTGAAGAGCTTTGGGATAATAAATTCCTTTCTCGTTCTCAAGAATCCCGTCGTTCTGCCCCCCCTCAAAACACTGGGGCTCGTGCGGGTCATACCCGCCTTCAGCAAAGACTTTTCTGTCTGGATCGCCCGGTGATCCTTCGAGCTGGGGCACAAGGGAACGGGCAAAATGAGTGTGCGACGCCTCAATTCCTGCGAGTTCAAGCGTTGTCGGAACAATGTCGAAGCATTCGATTGGCTCTTCGACCTCACAACCTTCCGGCATATCCGGAGCACGAATAATCATCGGAACTCGGGTCAGACAATCGTCAAGTCCACTCGGCCACTTTTCGACCAGCCCGTAGTCGCCGTGATCGGAGAACGCCACCACAGTGGTTTCATCCGACAAAGCCGCTTCATTCAAAGCCTCAAGAACCCTTCCGAGCAAGTGGTCCACGAAAGATACCATTCCGAGATAAACCGCTCGAATCTTGCGAAACACCGATTCATCAAGCTGATCCAGGTCGCGATATTTCCGTATCTCCTGCACGAAGGAAGGCTTTCCGGGCGTTTCAGCCGGGCGCAGAGGCGGCAAATCGTCCGGATCATACATGCTGTAGAACGGTTCGCGCACGGTATAACTCGGATGCGGCAGACTGCTCGCAATAAAAAGCATAAAAGGTGGATCGTCCGGTTTGCGGTTTTTTATGAATTCCACAGCTTTGTCCACTATGATATCATCGCGGTGTCGGCCTTTAACCGGTCCCCGCAAAAAACTGTAATACCCCGGTTCACCAAAGTCGTAGATATCCTCCGATTCTCCCGACCACGGCACGCCGTGGATTTTTGTGACCGAAGGACGCACGCTCTCGGGAGATAGCACGTCATTCTTGCCAATCCAGTGGACCTCGTACCCATCGTCCTTTAGGTATCGAAACGTGTTCGGTTCGTCGGGTTGCAAAAGATGCCACAGCGTTCGATGTCCTCGCGTGTGCGGATACCACCCGGTCAGAAAACTGCATCGGGACGGCGAACAAACTGAGTGCTCGACGTGACACTGATCGAATCTGGTTCCCTGCTTGGCCAGGTGATCGTAATTGGGGGTTTGTGCCAGTTCGTGCCCGTAGCACCCGAGCACATCGGCCCGCATCTCATCCGGATTGAAATACACAAAATTCATCATCGTCTCCCGTCAGTGTTTCTTGAGTCAACCCGACCACACATCTGCGCCGGGTCTTTTGCCAACGAGCCGTTCAGCTTAGCGTCGGAAGGCGGCAGTGTAAAGCCGCTGGCCCCCTGAAGCACCCGGGGACGGGATAAGAGTGTTTGAGACCTGAAAGATGGGCGCGAGGCCAACCGCCTTTGGGCACAATGCGGGTAGCGTTGGCGGGGGATCCCGTCACCGTTTGCGTGACACATGAGCGGA
>JAGXLK010000551.1 GCA_018334735.1 Planctomycetota bacterium
CGGATGGGATGTATCCCGAGAAATACCACGGCGGCAACGAGATCAAACCCATGGAAGGCAAGAGCCTGGTCCCGGTGATTAAAGGCGCCAGCCGTGAGCCCCACGAAGTGCTCCACTGGGCGCACGAGGGTAACCACGCAATCCGTAGCGGGAAATGGAAGCTTGTGATGGAGAAGGGCAGTCCGTGGGAGCTTTACGATATGGAAGCTGATCGGACCGAGCTGAACGATCTGGCCGATGCAAAACCGGAAGTGATGCAAGAATTGCGACGCAAGTTTGAAAATTGGGCGGAGAAAGTGGGCGTCTGAGGGAGCGGTCTATTTTTGCAGTTCCGTCCATTCTCCCTTCTTCGGTTCGAAACGGAACATAAGACGCTGCTGTCTTTTGGGCTGGATCTCGATTGTAACTGCGCCCTCTTTTTCAATATCGACGTGAAGAACGGGTGAGTCAACATATTCCAGAACAGGTGTATAGCGCGTCCAGAAGGATAAGTGGCGGTCCCAAGCCATCAAACCATGGTTTGTGGCGAGCCAGACCTTTCCCACGCCGAACCCGATATCATTAACGGTCAAATCCTCGAGACCGAAAAGGGTGGTGAAATAACGGACCTGTCGTTTCTCTTTATCGACAAGCGCAACGCCCCCTTCGACGCCGTACCAGTCTTGCTTATTCTGATGGGGATCATGTTTCTTCCATTTCGCGTTTTCCAGTCCCGCAATCATTTCTTGGAATTCTTTTTCCGACGGTCGAAAAGCAGTGATATTCCCTTTTGCGGCTGCAATGCGTTTATCTCGGCGTAGTTCTCGTTCCAGTCTTCTTTGTGCATACCGCGCCATACGACGAACATTTGGATTCTTATCTTCTTGTAAATTTTCGAGCAACTGCAGGTCCTTTTCAGAACCGATCTGGGCGAGCGTGCGCACGGCATGGTAGCGAATTAAATCGTTTTTGTCGTCCCATGTTGGGTCCTGGCAGATTTTGCGGACGATGTCGACGAATGGTTCCTCATCCCGGAACTCTCGGTCCCTGAAAGTTTCCAGCAATCGTTCTGTAAAATCCAGATCCCGTTTTTCAAGTGCGAGTTCCAGAGGTTTGACAGCCGGGATCTTACCGATTTCGATGAGAGCAAGGGCAGCTTCACCTTTGACCATCGGCAGTTTGTGATGCGTCAGTTTTCGGAGAGTGTTTTGGGCAGTGTTATCCTGGAGCCGTCCCGCAATCCGCAGGCCTTGTTTGATGACTTCGGGGTCCTCATGTTCCAAAAAGGGGAGTGCCAGATCGTGGAAAGATGGCATGTGCATGCGCCTGATGGCGTCCGCCATTTGCAGGTAGATCCGCAAATGTTCATCATCTTTCACGAGGCCCAGCTTCTTCCACCGGGTCCAGATTAATCTTCTCGCCTGCGGGATCTCCGCTTCAATTAGCCCATGCGTCATATGGACAAGAGCCATGCCGGATGCGTTGGGATACCTGTCAATGAGAAGACGTTTGGCGTGTTCATTTCCATCTTCTACAAGGGCAGTCAGTGATTTGCTGGCAAGATTGTCGTCGGGGCTGGCGGCAACGTGCCAGAGAATATTTTCGGTATCAGGGGCTCGCACCTTTCCCAGCATTTCAATCCAATTATCCCGGGAAAAGACCGGCAACCCCTCGGTTGAAGCCGCGTGAACAATCACTTTGAATGCTGCTTCCGGTCCGTGCGTAGCATGGCTGTTGAGATGCACTCCCACATGGTCACCAAGGAAATTGGCCGTCAAAAACTGTGCTCTTTCTTCCCTCGGAGCCTTGTGAAGCACATTCCAATCGTGAAAAGATATCGGCATCGCCCGTGGAATTTTGCATTCAAGGAAAGTGTTCATGAGTTCCCGGACTTTTGCATCATCGTTTGCGTCTTTTGCTACATTGGCCTGACGCAAAAGCCCGGCGTTGCGGGCACATAGTGATGCAGAAGCATTTTTATGTTCCTTCCGGTAGCCAGCATCCGTCGCCAGTAGAAGAGGACGTATTGGCTCGCGGTTGGTTCGTTTCCTGCCCGTTAGCATCAGGAAGCTGTCCTGGCCTTTAACCCCCGATGGTTCGAAAGAACTATCGAGACGAGCCACTTTCGACCACTTGTGGTGTTCGCGTGCAGAATGCATATCGAGTGCAAAAAGCCCTTCCCCGGTATTGTGTTCATTCCATGTAAAGAAAATTGGCCCTAAAACTACGGCCGGGGGACTGTTGCTGAACGATTTGATTGGATCCGTTTTGACCAGACGAGGCTTTGCCGGATTCGTGGTGTCGACAAGTGCGAGCGAGCGATGGCCTACAATGACAAGACATTGAGAACCTGCAAGCACCCTTTTCACCCTGTCCGGTCGATCCACCTGGCCCGACAGGTCAACGTTGATAGGTGAAAACCGGTTGTTTTGGAAATGCCAGACATTGAGCTGTCCTGCACCCGTAAGCGCAAAGATCAAAGAGCGCTTACAATCATAAGCCAGTGCTGCAACCTTTTGTGACACCTTAATCCGTTGAACTTGAACCATGCCGGCGTCTTTGAGAACCAGAATAAGGTGTGAACCATCAGCTGAGGCACAAATCAGCCTATTCCCCAGAGCAACCGGTTTGATTTCGGTGCTGATGTCCCCGATGTTGAACTGCGCAACGGTACCGGTCTTCTTGTTCGAACATTCCACCCACCACCAATCGTTTCGCGATCGAATGAAAAATCCGGCTGAGATAGATATCATCTGCTCGGGGATAGGGATTTGTGTCCCGCGCGAGATCAGGCGGAATTCCGGTGACGCTGCTGCGGGGTTCCGTATTGAACTGAGTACACCTTCCTCGTAACAATAAATCGAACCGGGCGCGGGAGTCGCGTGAATCTTCCCCGAAACACCAAACAGATAGGGGGGCGATTCGAGGTTCCGGGAGCCACCTGCTGGACCAGTTCGTTTTGCAGGGGAAACTTCTTTCGGATGATAAGTGGTAAGCTGCGTGGGCCCGAGCACGCGCACGAGTGCCCCGCCAATACACAAAACTCCATGCTGGGAACGGCAAGTATCCCTTGTGATCCGCAATTCCTCTTCCGTACGTTCGACGTTCAGTCGCAGATTAAGGTGGGGAATGAAAAGTTGATCGTCTTTCCAGAAAGCGCTCATCACAGCACGAGCCGATTCGTCAGGGAAAAGGGAAATGCCTTTTTGATGCGAATTTTCTTCACCGGGGACAGGGGTTGGCAAACGAAACCGCGCCGATTCCCCTGTGGTTGGATCCACGATGATGATACTCC
>JAGXLK010000017.1 GCA_018334735.1 Planctomycetota bacterium
CCCCTCATCAAAGAATGCCCCGTTAGTATTGAATGCCGCGTGCTGGACGAGCAGGAAGTGGGCGATCACCAGCTTTTCCTCGGCCATGTCATCGCTGAACACGTCCATGAATCATGTCTCGCCGAAGATGGCTCGCCCGATCCCTGTAAACTCGACATGTTGATCTACGCCGGCGGCCACTATTTTTCCGCCGGGGAATGTCTCGCCGAACACGGATTCTCAAAAGCCTGGATAGAAGACACCGACGAGGAACAATGAGCGACAACCTGACCTACAAAATCTTGAAAGACCATTGCGTTGAAGGCACACCCACCCCCGGCGAAGAATTTGGCATCCGCATCGACCAAACACTCACCCAGGACGCCACCGGGACCGCCGCCTACCTGCAATTCGAGGCCATGGGCGTCGACCGCGTAAAAACCGATCTGTCCGTCAGTTACGTCGATCACAACACATTGCAGAGCGGATTTGAGAACGCTGACGACCATCGGTACCTCCAGTGCGTCGCCGGCCGCTACGGAATCGTCTTCAGCCGGCCGGGAAACGGTATCTGCCACCAGGTCCACCTCGAACGGTTCGGCGTCCCCGGCAAAACACTCCTGGGCAGCGATAGCCACACACCCACCGGCGGAGCGCTCGGAATGATCGCCATCGGCGTCGGCGGACAGGACGTCGCCTGCGCCATGGCGGGTCTGCCCTTCCGGCTCACCGGACCGGAAGTCGTCCGCATCCGTCTCACCGGAAAACTCCAGCCATGGGTCAGTGCCAAAGATGTCATTCTTGAGCTTCTGCGTCGGTTGAGCGTCAAGAGCGGAGTCGGGAAAGTCTTCGAATACACCGGACCCGGATTGAAAACACTGGACGTCCCAGCCCGGGCCACGATCACCAACATGGGTACCGAACTCGGTCTGACCACGAGCGTATTCCCTTCCGACGAACACACCCGCGACTGGCTTCGTCGCCAGCAGCGCGAAGAATCCTTCACCCCCCAGAAACCCGATCCGGACGCGGAATACGATGAGACCATCGAGATCGACCTCTCTACAGTTGAACCGCTGGTCGCGCTACCCCATAACCCGGACAACGTGGTAAACGTCAAAGAGCTCGAAGGCAAAAAAGTCGATCAGGTCTGTATCGGGAGTTGTACCAACTCATCGTTGCGCGATCTCAGCACGGTCGGACAAGTTCTGGAAGGGAGATCGGTCCATCCTGAGGTCAGTCTGACAATCTCGCCGGGATCTCAACAGGTTCTGGAGATTATCACCGAACGGAGCGTCCTCGGTGCAATGGTTGAAGCCGGGGCGCGGATTCTTGAGGCCGCCTGCGGCCCCTGCATCGGCATGGGACAGTCCCCGGGTACCGACGCCGTAACGCTGCGAACATTCAACAGAAATTTCGAGGGGCGCACCGGCACGCAGAACGCCCAGTGCCACCTCTGCAGCCCGGAGACGGCCGTCGCCGCGGCGCTGCACGGCGAAATCACCGACCCCAGAACTCTTGGCGATCCGCCGGAGGTCGAAGAACCGGACCAATACCCGGGCGGCGAAAGTCTCATCATTTATCCGCCGGAAGATGGTTCCGACATCGAGGTGAAACGCGGTCCGAACATCAAACCGATACCCAAACGTCAGCCGATGCCGGAGATGCTCGAGGCGAGCGTGCTATTGAAAGTCGGCGATAACATCACCACAGATCACATCATGCCCGCCGGCAGCAAAATTCTGCCGCTACGTTCCAACATTCCCGCCATCAGCGAACATGTTTTTGAAAGTATCGACCCGGAATTCCCCGGTCGAGCCCGCGAACGCGGCGGCGGGTTCATCGTCGGGGGAGAAAATTATGGACAGGGTTCCAGTCGCGAGCACGCCGCACTGGCGCCGATGCATCTCGGGGTGATCGCGGTGATCGCAAAAAGTTTCGCGCGGATCCATCGTTCCAACCTCATCAATTTCGGCATCCTCCCCCTGACTTTCGCCAACCCGGATGATTACGACGAGCTGCGCCAGGACGACATACTGACAATCATAGACCTGCGGGCGGGGCTTGAGGAAGGCACATTGGCGGTGGAAAACATCACCGGCGAGACATCCTTCGAAGTGCTGTGCGATTTGAGCGAACGGGAAAGAGAAATCGTCACCGCCGGCGGCCGTTTGAATATGATTGAGTAGCGCACCCCGAGCTCAGTTTAAATTTGCAGGGAGGGGATAGAGGGCCAAAACCTCTGATGTGATGTTGAGGCGACCGGTTTTCAAAAGGCGGTGCCGGAGTCGCCGCCCCCAGATCCAGTCCACACTTGCGTGACATATGAGCGGACTGGAGTTCAGAACGCGGGACAATAAAAAGGGATGTCGAGAGGTTTTTGAGATCGCGGGCGTCAAAAAATAAGAGTCCAAATAAAAGCGGCGCTGTCACGCGCACACTCCAAAGCCAGCGCCTGGCGCTGGCAAGATGCCATAAGAGCGTAGACGGCTGTCAATGTAAGATGCACGCCCAGTCCGCACTAATCGGAGCCCGAAGCGGCAACGCCGAATACGAGTATAGGGTCTGCTAGCCTGCATCTTACGGATGCAGGCTATATAAAACGGCGCATGCCGTTTAGAAGTAAGAATTACGACAATAAGAAGTGTTCACAATTTCCGGCCAGTGCTACTGTGCCGCAAGATATCTGTATCTTCCTTGTGAAAAAGCAGTTAAAGCCAATCGTTTCTCATCGTAGCGTTCGCCTCGTTGCTGATCACTGATTTTAAGTTGTCACATTTTATGCGCCGTTTTTTTAGCCCGGATTTTTGGCTGAGAAGGGCTTTGAACGGTATTCAATAAAGATTCTACACTAATTTGGCAAGAATGGCTTCCAATTATCCGTAAAATCCGGGCTACCCCCTATCCCGCATTTCTCACGAACCTAAAGGTATAATTATTATAAACGGCAGCACAGAAAGACTTTGCACTATATTTCGCATCTGATCTCGGGCGAAGCAATCTCGTTGTTTTTTTGGCCCAACAGCGAGATTGCCGCGGCGGCTATGCCGCCTCGCAATGACTTGTAAGCCTTAAATGCCTGGTCCAATGTACGCTAAACGGACACAAGGACCCGGTCCACAGGCTGGAGAGACCGTGCCACATGCAAAAGGAAACGCGACCTCATCTCAGGACTGCTCCGCCCCTTCGCCGCGCTCGCTCATCATCTTCTCGCGTTCTTCCTCAAGACGCATCTCTTTGATTTTCATCAGTCGCACGATGTTGGCGCGCTCGTTTTCCTCGAGTCTGGACTGAACGTATTTCACGGTCTCGCGCAGTTGAGGGATCATGATGTAATCCAGCGCATTCACGCGACGGCGGGTTCTTTGAATCTCGTCCATCAGCAACCACAATGCGTGTTCGTCCTCAGCCAGATCCAGGAGACGCGGCAGGAAATCTTTCAGTTGCTGCGTCGCCTCGTCCAGCTCGAGCGGCGTCTCCAGCAGACTGTATCCGCCTCCGGCACGCACCTCACTCTTAAACTGCGGCACCCGCACGCTGAGCACATTCCGCATTGTCGTGGTCAGCTCCAGCGTGCTGCTGCTCTGCGTGATGGCATCATCAACGGCGTCCGAAGAACCCGCCACACCCGCCAGCAGGAACAGTCGCGCCACAGCCGGGTAATCCTCGTTAAACTCGCGCCGTTTCTTCTTGTATCGGTCAACCAGCTCCATCAATTCTGCCATCAGCCCTTCAAGTTTATCCTCGAGCAGGCTGTGCCCGTGGACGGCCGTCTGAAGCCGGTGGCGGAGCTCCATCAGCTCCATTCGCGTCGGATTTACCTGGAGGCGTTTTGCCATTGTCTTAGATCATTTTTTGAGACTGAATTAGAAGGGTCAGGACTCCGCATCTTCATCTTTCTCACCGGTATCGTCCTGTTGGATCTCCTCGCCGCTCTCGCCGGTGCGGTTTTCGTAACGTTCTTCGATGTATTCATCGTGCACACGTTTGAGCTGAGATTTCGGGAGCAATCCCATCAGCCGCCAGCCGATATCGAGTGTCTCTTCCACCGTCCGATTCTCGTTCTCGCCTTGCTGGATGAACTCTTCCTCGAAAGCTTCCGCGAATCGGACGAACCGCAGATCCATCTCGCTGAGAGCCATCTCCCCGAGCACCATCGCCAGTTCCTGGGCGTCTTTACCGCGGCTGTAGGCGGCGTAGAGCTGGTTCATCACATCGGCGTGGTCCTCGCGCGTTTTGCCTTCGCCGATACCTTTGTCCTTCAGACGTGACAGCGACGGAAGCACGTCAACCGGGGGGTAAACGCCTTCTCCGTTCAGCGACCGGTCAAGGATGATCTGACCTTCCGTGATATATCCAGTCAGGTCCGGGATCGGGTGCGTTTTATCGTCTTCGGGCATCGTAAGGATAGGGAACTGCGTGATGGACCCGGTCTTGCCCCGGACCCGCCCGGCCCGTTCGTAGATTTCGGCAAGGTCCGTGTACATATAACCCGGGTATCCGCGCCGTCCGGGAATCTCTTTGCGGGCGGCGGAGATTTCGCGCACGGCCTCGCAGTAATTTGTCATATCGGTCAAGATTACGAGGATGTGCATCTCCTTTTCAAACGCAAGATACTCGGCCACGGTCAGAGCCAATCGCGGCACGGCGATACGCTCAACCGGCGGGTCGTCGGCCAGATTAATAAACAGGACGGTCCGTTCAATCGCGCCGGTCTCCTGGAAATCGCGCGTGAAGAAATTGGCCTCTTCAAAGGTGATTCCCATGGCCGCAAATATAACCGCGAAATCTTCCTCGGTGCCGAGTACCGACGCCTGCCGGGCGATTTGAGCGGCCAGACGCGCGTGCGGCAAACCTGTGCCCGAGAAAATGGGCAGTTTCTGTCCGCGCACAAGTGGATTCAACCCGTCGATGGTGCTGATGCCCGTCTGGATGAACTCGTTCGGATAATCTCTGGCGTATGGATTGAGAGGATTTCCGTTGATGTTGAGCCGTTTGTCCGGAATAATTTCCGGTCCGTCATCGATAGGACGGCCTCCGCCATCGAAAACACGACCGAGCATATCCGGGGAAACACCGATCTCCTGCCCTCGCCCCAGGAACTTGACTTTCGTCTTTTCGGTCGGAATCCCCTGTGTACCTTCGAACACCTGCACAAGCGCCCGGTCCTCGTCGATATCAAGCACGCGGGCCCGACGCATTGTGCCGTCGGTGAGCTCCACTTCGGCGAGTTCTCCATAGGCGACATCTTCCACTTCATCGACGAGCATCAGCGGCCCGGCAATTTCGCGAACTGTCAGATATTGCTTAGCCACTGGCGGCCTCCTCGGTTTCCTCGGTTTCAGTTTGTTCTGTCTGTGATTCAGCTCGAGTGTTCTGCTTCATTTGATCCTCTCCGCCGCGAAGGGCTTTGAGTTGTTCTTCGATCTTGTCGTCTATTTCATCGAACCGTTCCATCTCTTCCTCGGGGATGAATTTGGCCCGTGCAATATCCTCCACAGCCTCGACACCCAGAATGTCCTCCAGTTGCACGCCCGCTTCCAGCACATCACGCGCCTGTTCATCGTAGTGCAGGATGATATTCAGAAGCCGATACTGTTTTTCCAGAGCCGTATAGGTATCGATTTCATCGAAAGCGTTCTGGTGGAGGAAATCTTCCCGAATCATTCGGGCGACTTCCATGAGAAGCCGATCTTTTCCGGAAAGCGATTCCATCCCGACCAGGCGGACAAGTTCTTCGAGCTCGGATTCTTTCTGCAAAATCGCCATCGCCCGGCCGCGGTTCTTCGACCAATCTTCGTGCACCTTTTCATTAGCCCAGTCGTCGATCGCATCCTGGTAAAGCGAATAACTACGCAGCCAGGAAATAGCCGGGAAATGCCGCGCCGAGGCCAGATCATCTTCCAGACTCCAGAACACCTGCACCACTCGCAGGGTCGCCTGGACCACCGGGTCACTCAGGTCGCCGCCGGGCGGAGAGACCGCACCGATCAGGCTGAGAGACCCCTCGCGGCCGTCCTGTCCATAACAAACCGCTCGACCCGCTCGTTCGTAGAAGTTCGCTATTTCGCTGGCCAGATACGGCGGGTAACCTTCTTCGCCGGGCATCTCTTCCAGCCGCCCCGAAATCTCACGCATTGCCTCGGCCCATCGTGAGGTCGAATCGGCCATGAGCGCGACGGAATACCCCATATCGCGGAAATATTCCGCAATGGTAATTCCGGTGAAGACCGACGCATCCCGCGCCGCCACAGGCATATTTGAGGTATTGGCGACCAGAACTGTGCGTTTCATAAGCGGTTCACCCGTGCGGGGATCCGTCAACTCCGGGAATTCCATCAGCACGTCGGTCATCTCGTTCCCGCGTTCTCCGCAGCCCACGTAGACAATAATTTCGGCATCGGCCCACTTGGAGAGCTGGTGCTGGATGACGGTCTTGCCACTCCCGAACGGTCCGGGGATGCAGGCGGTTCCGCCTTTGGCCAGTGGGAAAAACATATCGATGACACGTTGTCCGGTCAGAAGCATCGTTTCTGGCGCGAGTTTTCGCTGAACACCCCGCGCTTCGCGAACCGGCCATCTTTGGGACATTGTCACTTCCGTCTCGCCGTCCTCACCGGCGATGACCGCAATCGTATCAGTGATTGTATGTTCACCTTCTTCGATCGATACCAGTTCCCCGGAGGCACCGGGCGGGACCATAATACGGTGTTCCACAACAGCTGTTTCCTGGACAACGCCAAGAACGTCCCCGGTTTCAACCTGTTCTCCGGATTCGAGGGACGGCTCGAAGGTCCACAATTTCTCCCGGTCGAGCGGATCGACCTGAGCTCCGCGGACGATGTAAGCGCCCCACTGTTCTTCGAGAATATCCAGGGGTCTCTGCACGCCGTCGTAAACGGCGCTTATGAGCCCGGGGCCGAGTTCCACGCTCAAGGGGTCCCCCGTCGGATGAACGGGCGCGCCGGGGCCGATCCCCTCGGTCTCTTCATAGACCTGGATCGAGTAAGCATCCCGGCGTATTTCAATCACTTCCCCGAAGAGTTGATCTTCCCCGACGCGGACCATCTCGTGCATTTCCGCGCCCGTCAGGCCTTCGGCCACAACCAGAGGGCCTGATACACGTCGGACACGACCGACTTCTCTTTCCGAACCTTCCGGGACCTCGGGTTGTTGTTCGCTGTTTTTTTCATTCATTTCGTCAGACACGTATCCCTCCCATGAGGGGTCTACTTCTCAGAAATAACATCGACTCCGATTGACTGTTCCATCTCCTGACGGATCCAATCGAGCGTTACGCCCTGCGAACCACGGTGAGAAGGAATCAGCAGGATCGCGGTATCCGTCTCAAGACGCAGATTCATCAGTTCTTCACGGCTCCCTTCGCTCACACTCTCACTGACCACCACGAGCCGCACTTCCGGTTTTTTGACCTGTTCGTCGAGCGTTTCGAGCATTTGTTCGGGCCTCTCGGCGGGAACCAGTTCGATTCCGATGGTGCGAAGCCCTTTCATCTCTTCCCGGGGGCCGATCGCGACAACTTTGTCTGTTTCCGCCATTTCTTTCTCCGGGCTCAGACGTAAAGGGCTTTCATGCGCTCGCTTAACCGATCCGGGTCCACCTGGTTGGCCCGACCCACAACAGCGAGTCCCATATTGTAGGATTCCGCGCTGAGGCCGAGCAGGCCTCCAAAAATTCTTTCGGGTCCGAAGGCGATGTAACGGGCTTCCCGTGCGTAATCCATCAACCATCGGTCGTAAGACTGTGCAAAGGAACGAATTTTCTCGATGCCGCTTCCGCTGCTGAGCCCGCTCACGTCCAGACCTTCCATGCTGGACGGCAAAAGCTTGGGCCATTCATCCAGTTCACGCACCGACAATTCATCGAACAGTTCTGTGTCCTGTCGTTCGCGAACCAGAAGATTCATGGCCTCATCGTCCCATCCGAGGGCGCGGCCCCGCCAGAGAAACTCCACGCCGCGCGCGGTATCGTAGCGCTGCCACCAGTTTGTAATGAATTCAGAATCGGTTTCGCGCGCTTTATCGCAGAGCACTTTAAGGGACACCGAATCGAATACGGCATCGAACATCTCCGGGCTTTCGGCCGATTCAGCCACGTCCTGGCACCGTTCCACAATCTCGCCAAAAATCGGCGGCAGGGGAGTCAGCAGGTCCTGCCAGAGGCGGTCCCATTGCGCCGGTTCCCAGCGGGAGGGGACTTCCGAAACTGAGACGTCCATGTAATTCCGTTTAATGTGATTGCGCAGACTTCGCAGGTCTTTTCGCCACAACGTCAGATTCGCCACCAGCGGGTCCGGGCTCACGCCCTGCAGCTCGACAATAAATTCCCTGTAGGCCTCATCGATGGCCCGATCCGCTTCCCGCAGATCATCGCTCCGGTTTAGAGTTTCCCCCAGCAGAGTCTCGGACAGTCGCGGCACCATATTGTCGGCGTCCGACATCTGGATGATATTCTGAAAAAAATTCATGTCGACCATCCGGGACTCCAGGGCCGCGGTGCGGCCACTGGCGTAGGTCCATTGATCTCTTCTCACGGCAGCGGACATCGGAATTTTGTTTTCCTTAATTTGTAGCTGGAGACCTCAGACGCTGATATCTTCAGGGAAGATTTCAGCAGCAATTTCAGGGGCCAGTTCTTCTTGAAGTGAATTGACCCGGGATTTGACCGACAGGTCCACCTCAAGTTTCTCGGTCTGAAAGATCACCCCGCCCAACTCCGGGTCGTCTCCGGGAACAAGCTCCAATTGGGCGTCCGCTTCCCGCTCCTGGTTGAGTTCATCGATGAGCGGACGGACGCGATCGGCGTCTTTCTCGCGGCACAGAACTTTACCTTCGGTGCCACCCGGAATCTCATCCATCCATTCGGCGAGCAATTCGCGGTATTGATCGTCGGGGAGCTCAGCCACCCGTTGCCCGGCTCGCTTAAACAGGTCATCCAGAATGGAATTTCGCATCTGCAGGAGTTTGAGGTTATGTTCGGAACGGCGGTTCATAACCCGGCGTTCCTGCTCCTGTTCAGCGCGCCGACCTTTTTGCTCGTAGCGGCCTTCCAGTTCACGATCGATTTCTTTTTTCTTCGACTCAAGCCGACTGTCGTGGAGTTCCTGGGCCTCTCTCACAATCTCTTCGGCTTCTTCCCGTGCCTCGGAGAGAACCGCTTCACGTATACGTTCAACTGTCATTGTGGACCTCTCGAAAATGGACGAGGTGCGGTCAATCAGCCGCCCATCATGGGATTGACCAGTTCGAGCTCGCCGGCGGTGAGCCAGTTAATCAGCAGGAAGGCCACCAGCAGCGCCACCAGCCCGTAGAACT
This sequence comes from Planctomycetota bacterium, assembly GCA_018334735.1. The sequence continues at coordinate 9,315 of JAGXLK010000017.1, forward strand.
CCACCAGAACCGGCAGAGCGAGCGAGCGTCCCGCCTGGTCGGGTTCTTTGCTCACCAGATTAAGGCAGGAAGAACAGGTTTCGCCCTGGTAGACGGCGCTCTTCCACTCGACCAGGCCCATACACAACCCGACGAACAGCAGCGCAACACCGACAAGCGGCGACACGGTGAACTTTCCGGCGTTGAGACCGCCGTTGGTCGCAATCAGGATCGCGGCCACAAAACCGTACAGGCCCTGAGTTCCGGGCAGAACCGAGTATGTCAGCACCCAGGGAAAGAGTTCGGGCTTCTCGGTGAGAATACCGGTCCCCTGAGACGCGGCAACGCGGATCCCGCGAGCGGAACCGATGCACGCAAACATCACGGCAAACATTGCTCCCGCGGCGGCCCAGCCAAGTCCCGACGCAATGAAGTATTGCCTCAACAGTTCATCAAACATCGTCAAATCCTCCAATTTGTGCTTTCCAGACGAAAAAAACCAAGTCGTTTATCAAATCAGCGCAACTCGCTCTCAACTGTCCGGCCTGCAACTTACGGGTACAGGCCATATAAAACGGCGCATACCGTTCACAACCCTTCTCAGCCAAAAATCCGGGCTAACCTTCCACAATGACGTGATCCGTGCTCCAGGAAAGCGGACGGAACGGATCGCTTGCGGACTCGTAGAACCGGCTAAAAAACTCAACGAAAATCAATCTCACCGGATGGACGAACGCCCCGATCATACCGAGTGCGAAATTGACACTGTGGCCAAACACCACAACGAGAACAAAAAGAATAATCCCAATCACACCACCGATGTTCAGCATCTCCGCCACGATATTGAGCGACATCCCGATAACGGTCGTCGCGAGACCCAGCGCCAGAAGACGCGAATAGCTTAACATGTCACTGATAAACGAAACACATCCGTAAGATCCCATCACACCGTAGAGGCTGACCAGCCCGATGGCTGCTTTCCCGATGATGCTCTCCTCTTTGCGACCCTGTGTCAGAACCAGAAGAATCGCCGTGACCAACCCTACTCTCGTGCCTATTCTGTGTACTCTCTCGGGCATCTCGACAAAGATGGGAGCTATGATAATGAGGAAACTCGGGATCATGATGATCCAGAGACCGGCATCCAAAAACGCGTCAAGCGGATGCCCGCGGCGGATTTGCCCGTATCCTTTCAGAACCATGGCATACAGCTGGTTAACCACACCAATCGCCAACGTCAGCAGCAGCAGGTCCACGGCACTGTCCATGGGCGAGACCACCGCCATTGTATTAACGGCTGTAGCCACCGCGCTTTTGTCCCCGGCGATACGGATGGGTAGATCGGCCGCCCACGACCCACTCAGCACCCCAAAAACCATGGTTGAAACGCCGCAGTATGCGAAAAGCAGAATAAGATTTCTCAAGCCCTCGTATCCTTTTGCTTTTCGGGATAAATACCAGCAGATCAGTGCCAGGGCGAGACCGTAGACAGCGTCGGCAAAACACATACCGAAAAACACCAGGAAACTTATCACCAGGAAAGGCGTCGGATCGAACCCGAAATAATCGGGCACCCCGAACATATCCACCAGCACCCGCACCGGTTTGGTCAGGGGGCCGTGAGTCAGAGAGACGGGCACATCATCTTCGGGCGTCGGATCGCGATACAGCGCGCTGACCTGCGGGAAATCCGCATCGAGCAAATCATCCAGCCGAGGGTGGTCTTTAGCGCGGACGTAACCGGAGATCACCGCGATACGGTTGCTCCTCAGAGCATTGTTTTCGGCGCGTATCCGGGCGCTCTGGGCCTCCCAGTACCCGAGCATAATTTCGACTTCACGCTGATGCTCTGATGCTTCTTCGATACGTTTGCTGCATTCCCGAGCGCCCTCATCATGCTCCTGTTTCTGGGTCCGGAGTGATTCCAGCCGACTTGCGATGCTCTCATCAATTTCGGGGATGGTCCGTTCCGCAAACTGTTCGCGCCGCAGGATACGCCCGGCCTCATCGGCGTCTTCGGGGAGGGCAACCGCCACCATGTCGATTCCCCGCTTGCGGTCCCGCACCTTCTGCACGCTCACGACCTCCGCCATTTCCTCATCATTCTCAAAGTGTTGAAAGTGGGTGGCTGGCATAGTTCCCACCCAGCACTTGACGGTCTTCAACGACCGCACGTCTTCGGGGGAGAACGGCAGATCCTGGAAAAACTCGAGGTTCTCAATTTCCTCCTCCAGCCGCCCGATAGCATCCTGGTGCTTTTGGTGTTCCCGCGCGGCTTCGGTGCATTCTTCGTAAAGGGGGCGGTAGTCGAAGTTCTCAAGAACGCGGCCGCGTTCGGCTTGATCGACTCGCGTCGGCAGGTCGACGACCATTTTGGCCAGGGAGGATTCTTTGACCTCAAAATCGTCGAAGATGCGCAGAATCTCCTCGAGTTTATTCACATGTTGGTCGGCCTCGTCGGTCGATTTTGCCAGCTTTGCAAATCCTTCGGATTCGGGCAACTCTTCGGCCGTTTCCTCGACGTGGATGACGCCCTGCTCCTGGAGGGAATCGAGCAGCTGCCCCGTCATCCGTTTCGGAGCAAGCAGGGTTGCGTGTTTCATGCGATCAATGGCCATTCTCAGTCGCTCCGCATCTTCTCAACAATATCTTTCACGGCCCCGTTGAGGGTGTTTTCGGGAAGGGAATCAAGCTTGTTCTCGGCGGACTCAGCCTTCTGGTCTATCTCTTCAAGTTGCTGGTCGGTCTGTTCTTCAACCTCTTCAGTAAACACCTCAAGCTCTTGCTGAAGTTGTTGCTCCTTCTCTTCTCGGTAATTTTCTGCTTCTTCCTCGACCGAGGCTTTCAGTTCACGGGCCTTTTCTCTCGCCTCCTGGACGATCCGGTCGGCCTTCTCTTCGATACTCTGGACCTGTTTAACGATGTTTTCGGACATAGGTA
>JAGXLK010000552.1 GCA_018334735.1 Planctomycetota bacterium
TGCTGGTAGCGACGATTGTCGGGGGACCGCGAGGATATGGGAAACGCTTTTTCACGATGCCCGAGGCCAACCCCGGTAGGACCGACCTGACAGGTCTGCGTAAAACGGTCGAAGATTTCCACGGGCACGTGGCGCGGGTGAATGGCCAGGTTTACGCCATCGCCGGTAAAAATCACGTGACCGTCATGCGAGTGGATGGGTTGGAACGGATCCAACGGTTGGGAGGGGAGCTGGAAGTGACCCGGGAGGATATCAAAAAGGCAGAAGCCTGGGCGGCGCGTCAGGCCGCGCTCCGCCAACGGACGCGCGAACCGAAAGTGACAGACGTGCCGTTTCTCCGCAAAGAACCTGATATCGATGGTGAACCCTACGTGGATTGGCCCGAAGGCGATTTCCTTGATATCCGCGTCAAAGAAAATGAGCGGGGGGATATTTTGGAGCTGTACCGTGCCCGGTTCGCGTTCGACCGCGATAACCTGTATGTGACGGCTCGGGGGTTGGATGATTCTCCGATGCGCAACGGTGCGGACGAGGTCGCCACTTTGTTTCAGCGCGGAGACGGACTCGACATACGGCTGGGGCTTGATCCGAACGCGCCGTCGAATCGGCAAAAACCTGCGCCGGGTGACGTCCGTATCGTCGTTGCCAGCGTGGAGGGGAAACCGATAGCCGTTCTCTATCGTTACAGGAAACTGGGAGGGAGCCTGGGCGGCAAACCCCGGACCTTTACTTCGCCGATGGGCAAGACCCATGTCGAGGAATTCGTCGAGCTGACAGAAGCCCGGGTGGCGATTAAGAAAAAGAAACGGGGCAAAAAACAGTCCTGGAACCTCGAAGCTGCCATTCCCTGGGCATCGCTCGGATGGGAGGGTCCTGAGGGTGATATCACACATCGGGGCGACGTGGGCGTCCTGGTCTCCGACCAGAACGGCGTTCAGACGGTCACCCGGTATTACTGGTCGAACAAATCCCACGTGATAATGGGAGATCTGCCGGCCGAGGCGGCCATCCATCCCGCGCTCTGGGGAAAGTTACGTTTCCGCGTGCCGGATGCTTTTGAGGGAGCGCTCGATGAGGTCGGCGGGGATGAGGAGGATGGGATCGAGGGGATTGATGGAATGCTGCCGTAGAGATGTTTCGCACAAGTAGATCACGTTTTCTAAGCGGCATATGGTCGTGGCTAATTTACCGCACGGCGAACGCCAAGAAGGCCGCCGCGGCAATCTCATTTGCTCTTGCCCGCCTTATGGCAGTACCTCTGGCGGGCTTTTGGGGCTGAATACGAATCAGTCCGTTGGAAGCGGTTTTGATGGCCCACAGCCCGCCAGGTGTTAGCAGAGGTGGTATTTGTTCTGGAGGAGCACGGACCCGCGAGCGGACTGGGCTTCAGCCCCGCTGCGGCGGGTCTGGAGTTCAGAACGCGGTCAGGTTTGTTGGAACTTTCAAGCGTGTTTGCATTTTCCGGCATTTCCCCGCCTCAAGTACGGCCGAGGCGGACAAATCACGCCTTAAGTTGTGTCATTTGGCGACCTCCTTTTTTCCTTATGTTTTTGTCTTTGGATTTCGTTCGGTGGCGGGCTCAGCTGAACTCGAGTCTGCAGGATACGCGCTCGGCGCCGTTCGGAAACCGGCGGCAACCTCAAGCAAACCCACGGTTATCGAACCACGAAACGGCCTGTAGCGCATATTCTTCGCCATATTCGATGCTTGATTTGACAATTACTCTTCAAGTGTCCGGCCAACCCTATTCCCGGGGACGAGCGCCGCCGCCGGGACTACAGCATCAATCCCAATGTCGCGGGAAGTCCCTATCTCGCCTCCTGTCCCGCCGGACCGGGTGATGCCCCGGACCCCCTGCGGCCTTCACAGATACCCGGTCCGAGTCAGACACTTCTGCTCTTTGATTATCCCAATAATACTCACAACGTGGGGCGGGGTCGGGTGGAGGGCAGCGGTATTTCCAGTCCCTGGAGCCAGATAGGCGGCCACGGCTGCCACGGTTTCCCTGGCGGCAAGGTCTGGGATTATTATCACGGGACCGACTGGCCTACGCATGATGAACCGCAGCTCGGCACCGGTTGCCACAGGGGGGATACGTATTTCAATTACCTCTATTGCGATAGTCACGTCGAGACGCTTTTTGCGCTGGAGACGGACCGGCGCGATTTCTGGCAGTGTTTCGGTGACCCGCTCCACGACTGGTCGGTCGAGACGGGGGATTGAAAGCAAGATGTGAATGTGGTCGAATCTTCCATGTACGGAATGGCCCCGAGGGTTCTGAAAGGATTCGAAACATGTTTTCACGGCGTTTCATAGCTGTTTCTTTGTTTTTTGTGCTGGTTTTGGTTTCGCTTCCTTCCCTGCTGGCCGACTCAGGCAGGGGGCGTCATAAGAAAATCTACGCTGTCCCGACACCTGGGACAGTGAAGGTCGACGCGCGCCTGGACGACTGGGATTTCAGCGGTCACATCAACTCCTACATCCGTTCCGAAACGCGGAAGAAGAAAAGCGCGCATTTCGCGGTGATGTATGACGACGAAGCGCTCTATCTCGGGGCCAGAGTTCTTGATCCTTCTCCGATGCTGAACCACCACAGCCCGGAGGCCGATGCGGACAAAGCCTGGATGGGCGACTGCTGCCAGTTCCGCCTCGTCACCGACCGCACGTTGCCGTTTCCGTTCCTGCGAGGATCCCTGGGAAATGCCAATAAAGGGACTGAGGAAGGGCAGCCCCTGCATCTGATGCTGTGGTATTTTACCGACGAGAAAGAGCCGGCCCTTCAGGTCCACAAGAGTTTTGCCATGAATCCTGTCCGGAAGGAGTGGACTCCCCACGGAGTCGTTCCGACGACCCATTTTGACGCCGCGTACCGGAAACACCCGGAAGGAAAGTCTTATACGTTTGAATACCGAATACCCTGGTCCAGCCTCAAGGCGAAGAAAAAGCATCCAGTCGCCGGCGACGTTTTGAACGCGACCGTCCAGTTCCTGTGGTCCGGGCCGAACGGACTCAGCGCAAAAGGGGGAGTGGTCTACGACGTCATGAGCCGGGGCGGATTCCCCTGGCAGACCTCCGGGGTCTGGGGCAAGATGGTGATGAGGAGCGAAGGCAACGTTGATCGCAAATGGGTCGAACCGTTCGAACCGCCAAAGCCCGCGCGCCCGCTCGAATTTGAATACGACCTCCCCGAGGACGGCGTCGTTTCCGTCGCGCTTTACAAAGACAAGAAAATCGTGCGGCATATCGTCGCAGAGGGCAAGAGAAAAG
>JAGXLK010000553.1 GCA_018334735.1 Planctomycetota bacterium
GGCATCAACATCGCCGCAAGAATCGCGATAATCGCAATGACCACCAGAAGCTCTATAAGCGTAAAAGCTTTTCTCAATTCTTGTCTCCGGATCAATGACAATGTTACGAAGACTTGAAAACTCCATAGTTTCCACCACTAACAGTTTACCCATGCAGCAGGTCAGTCTGTCAAACCCATTTCAATGCCGCCGAAGGACAAATCGTTTTGCGTGAGAAACCAATCTGATGTTTAATAGTCCATCAATAAAAGCACACATTTCTCTCAACAGGAGGCTCGTTATGAAAAAGTCTGTGCTCCTTTTAGCTTTTGTTCTCTCAGCAGCCGTAATGTCCTCCCCCGCGCCAGCCGCGGGCAAACTGGAGGTTAAAACAGCCGGGATACAGATTGCCGCCGCACCTTATGATGTTGACGATTGGCAGACACGCCCATTCAATAGCCGGGGCACAGCCGTGGCATTGCTTGCCAAATATCCCGAAGCTGCGATCATCGCACTGGATACTGATAACTGTAAGCTGGATCAATTTACCGACGACACCGGCAAAGACCTGACAGAAAAGCCGAAGACAAAACAACGCTTCTATCTTCAATCGGCTTTTTCTCGTTCGCACGTCAGTAAAGATCGTCACGCTGTCCTGCTGCAGATCCGAGGTGCATCAATCCCCGCTCCAAAAGCCAAAACGATTCACATCAAAGGCTCTGTTCAGATAAAGGTGGCGCATGAGAGAAAGACCGCTTTGCAGAAGGGCCTCAAGCTCGAAGAAAAATCCAAAATAACAGCCGGTCCGGTCGAATTTACGCTGGGCAAAGTCAAGTCGACAAAACAGGGCAAAATACGCAAATTAATCGAACTGAAGGCCGTCCAGGAAATCGATCATATCGAAAGTATCCGTTTCCTCGACGGCGAAGGCAAAGAAATCAAATCACGCGGCCGCGGTTCTTCCACGATGCGGTTCGGGAACAACGTCAACGTCTCCAAAACAATCGGCCTCGAAAAGGACGTCGATACCGCCACTGTCGAGATCAAATACTGGGACGGGCTCGAAACAAAATCCATCCCGATCGATCTCAAAGCCGGAATCGGACTGTGATCCGGTGCCGAGCCTGCCCTAACAGCTTTTCTGAGGTCCGCGCGTGGTGGTGGAGCGAGCGGACTGGACTTCACCCGAAGGGTGGGGTTCAGAACGCGGTCCGGTTTCTGGGGCGGGATACGGGATTTGAAAACTGCAGGGACAAGTATCATCCAACAACTCGCAGCCTGTAGAAGCAGCCGCCAGTCATCCCCCCGGATTCCGCCCTTCACGCCAGATCTCGCAGGTAGCCCCGGAGCAGATGGTGAACAAGGGCAAGAAGAATCGCTCCGACCACCACCACGAGAGTGGTCTTTGCTTTCACTCCCTGCATCGCCACCCCCAGGGCCGTGCCGGAAGCCGGCGGGTGTTCGGTGTCGGTCACGACCATCAGAAATAAAGACAATCCCACGGCAAAAGAATAGAGCGAATACTGTAGAACGAGATTTTCCCCACCGGCCGCCCCCGCCAGAGTGCAAAGCGCTCCCGATGCAAGCCCCATCATCTGCCCACCGACCACATTGCGCGGCTGGGCGGTCAGAGACTTCGGCATCGCAAAGACTACAAATGCGGTCGACCCAAGGGAGGCCACGATCAGAACATCAGCGGCGTCAAGAACAAACAGCAGAACAAAAAATACAAGAGTCGCCAGACCGCTCTGTAAAATATAATTCTTCCAATGCTGCCGGAACTCCTCCAGCATTTTCTCCAGCGACCGATTCATAGGCGCTCCACTGTCACATTAATTTCATCGACATTCTCTATTGTCGGGGGGTTAAAAGTCAAACCGCCGACAACACTGAGGGATTTGCGCCGCGAGACGTCTCGGCGTTTAATAGCTGTAGGATTCCTTAAAATCGCCGCCCGTTCCCGATTGCCACCAGTGGTCCAGGCGCAATTAGCTTACCTTGAAGAGAGCGAAGGGCATAATTTGAAGATCTCCCTTGCATATTCTGCCCGCCTCAGTCATAATGCTCGCCTTCCGAACAAACTCTTTTGACTGCATAAGTAACATGACTCAACGGAGGCAATGTAATGCGAGGATTGCGAAACCTGGGTAATGGAAAAGTGGAACTTGTCGATGATCTTCCGACCCCGAAACCCGGCGATGGCGAAGTGCTGGTCAAGATCAAAGCCAGTGCCGTTTGCGGCAGTGAACTTGGCGCCATCAACGGCGACAATGAGATGGATGGTAACAGCGGACATGAATGCATGGGAATTGTACAGGACCCCAACGGATCCACCCGCGTGGAAAAAGGCCAGCGAGTCGGCGTGGCCACACTTCAGGGCTGCGGAACCTGCATGTGGTGCGACCAGGGCAAACCCGACTTCTGCGATAACGTCGGCGTCGTGGGCAACACCCACAGCGAGTTCGTGGTGAGCAAAGAACGCTGGTTGCTCCCGCTCCCCGACGATATTACCGACGTTGAAGGCGTTCTGCTCGCCGGCGACGGCCTTGGGGTCCCATGGGGCGCGTCGGTGCGCGGCGAGGTCGAAGAAGGCAATATCACCTGCGTGCTCGGATGCGGCGCGGTCGGGCTGGGAAACCTGCTGGTCCACCGCTACCTCGGCGCACAAGTCATCGCCGTCGATATCAACCCCAAACGCCTGGATCTGGCCGAACAGATGGGTGCCTGGAAAACGATCAACGCCAAGGAAAGTGATGTTGGCGACGCCATGATGGAACTGACCGATGGGGTCGGTCCCGATGTCTGCATCGAAGCCTGCGGCCAGCAGGCCACACTCGACGCTGCCATCAAAGGCACAAAACCCGGCGGCACGATTGTGCAATGCGGGCACGGCGAGCAGAGCATAAACCCCCAGCACCTGATCTGCCGGCGTAACCTGCGGTTGGTCGGAAACTGGGTCTGTCATTTCTGCGAAGTCGACGACATGATGACCGCCATCCGACGCGGGCTCCGCATCCGCGACCTCGTAACCGGCATCTACCCGCTCGAAGAAGCGCAGACCGGTTACGATCGGTTCATCGCGGGCGAAGAAGCCAAAATCGTCTTTACCCAGTGAACCTGATCGATTAAATTCACATTGCTAACTCGACAGGTGGATCCGAAAAAGGAGGGACAAATGGTCACAGCATTCGTATTGATCAACGCCCGACGCGACATGGTGCCTGAAACCGCCGAAGCACTCACGGACCTGGACGGTGTCGCAGAGGTTTATTCGGTGGCCGGGGA
>JAGXLK010000554.1 GCA_018334735.1 Planctomycetota bacterium
TTTGGCCTATAGTCGTAGGGATATCAAGCGATTTTGCCGCCGGACCGGGGCGCACGCCAGGGGTCCAGATAACCAGGGGATTATCGAGCGATTCTCCATCTGTTAAGGTTGCGTTTTGGTCTTCAATTGACTCGATAGTAGTCCCGGTTTTCACTTCTATGCCGAGGCTTTGCATTAAAGCAGTGGCCCAGTTCCGGACCGATTCAGAGACGTTACGCAGCGGTTTGGCCGCTTTTTCCACAATCAAAACACGGGCACCTCCATTACGATTTCCGATTTTGGGGCCGGAAGCCATGCGCAGCAGGCGGACGATCTGTCCCGCGATTTCAAACCCCGTGTAGCCGCCGCCTACGACGACGATGTTGCCAGAGGACGTGCCTTTATCTGATTTCCATTTTTCGATTCGCCGAAGCAATTTTTCGCGGATTTGATGGCCTTCTTCCACCGTTTTGAGGCCGATCGTTTTTTGTGTCCACTTGTCCTGTCCGAAATAATTGGTCTCACAGCCGAAAGAAAGTATCAGAAAGTCGGTTTCGATACGACTGTTTTCTGTTTTTATTGCAGGCGGATTGTCAGAAATGGATCTTACGCAGGTCTGGCGAAATTGGAATCCGAGTCTTCGGCAGAAAGGGCGCAAAGGATACATTACAGAAGACGAACGGATACGGCCGGATATTAGATCGGGTAGAAGCGGGGCGAAGATACTGGCATGCGATTTGTCGACCATGACGACATCTATGTCGGCACCGTTTTGCTTCTGGTTAAAGAGTTCAGTGGCCGCAGAGATGCCCGCGAACCCGCCTCCAACGATAAGAATCTTTGCGCTCATTCAACGATCCTCCAATATGCCCCGGGGATGCCGGATTCCGGGTGGCATCGCTGATAGGGATTCAATTAGACTATAATGGTAATGCGGTTAAGTTCCAACTGACTCTGTTGGACCCGGAAAGGGGAGCGCGATGATCAATTACCTGACGCTATTGCTGATCAACATGGTGGCTGGTTTGTGTTTGCTTGGAGTGGCTGTTTTGGTGGGCCTCGGTTCGGAAAAGGCACAAAAAATGGCACCCGGTTTGGCGCTTTCAGGTTTGGTCGCTCTGTTTTTTGGTGCGGCCATTTGTCTGACCTGGCCGTTGCCCGGCAGTTTCAACATGGTATTCGGTGAACTTTCGGTTCTTTTCGGGGCTGTTCTTGCCGGGGTTGGAATTTGTTTATTCCGCAGGTGGGATCTGCAATCTGTTGCTATTTATGGTTTTTTCGCCGGAATTGTCGCTGTTGTGCTCGGGATCGGGATTATCCATCTGGAGCTGACACAGAAACCACTATTTTCAGGAGTTGGTTTTATCCTGACCGGACTCGGCGGAGTACTCTTTTTGCCCCTGTCGTCTAAACCGGAAAATCTGGTTTTGCGGAGTGTAGTCTCCGCGCTGCTGTTGCTATCGATGTTGACCTGGGCATTGACAGGTTACATGGCGTACTGGAGTCACCTGCCCAGGTTTTCGGATTGGACCCCCGATACAATGCTGGAGAGATCGTCGGCGGAATAGGTGACCAAAAGGGCTATGGAGTGCGGAGTACGCGAAGTGTCCGGGGGTCAGCGCAGATCATATTTTTCGATTTTTCGGTAGAGGGTTCGTTCGCCGATCCCGAGCAATTCGGCGGCCTTTTCCCGGTTGCCGTCGACCAGCTCAAGGGTGCGGGCGATGTGTTCGCGCTCGACATTTTCGAGCGGTTGACCGGCCATGGATTCCATACTTACCCTTTCGGGTGCGATACCGAGTTCGCTCTGGAGATATTCAGGCAGATCGTCTTCTCCCAGTTCGTCGTCCGTGGTTACGACGATCATATGTTCCAGGCAATTTCGAAGTTCCCGGACATTCCCCGGCCAATCGTACTGAAAAAGGAATTTTTTGATTTTCGGGCTCAGTCCGTGGACAGATTTACCGTGTTGTTCGGAGAGATGTCGAAGGAAATGATCGGCCAGCAGAGTGATATCGGATCGTCTTTCGCGCAGTGACGGCAGGTTAACGGTAACGACATTGAGTCGATAAAACAGGTCTTCCCGGAAAGAATTATCCTTAATTTTTTCCTGCAAATTACGGTGCGTGGCAGCGATCAGACGCACATCTATACGGATTGGATCGTTACTTCCGACGCGGACGATTTGGCCGTGTTCGAGCACTCGAAGGAGCTTTACCTGGCTGGAGAGGGGCATGTCTCCGATTTCATCGAGGAACAATGTACCGTGGTCGGCGTACTCGAACATACCCACTCTGGAGCTTGTTGCGCCGGTAAAAGCCCCTTTTTCGTGGCCGAACAGTTCGCTTTCCAGGATGGTTTCTACCAGACCGGCACAATTAAGCGGGACGAACCGGTTATTACTCCGGGCGCTGTTATAGTGGACTGCACGGGCCACCAGTTCTTTTCCCGTGCCGGTTTCTCCCTGGATGAGCACAGTAGCGTCGGTCGCCGCGGCCTGGCGTATCCGTTCGAAAACTTTCAGCATCGGCTGGCTGTTGCCGACGATATTTTGGAGACGGTAGTTTTCGCTTACTTCTTTTTGGAGGGCCTCACGGTCCCGATGCAATGAAATGTATTCGGCGGCGCGGTCAACAACAATGGAAAATTCCGTGTGGTTGAGAGGTTTGTGAAGGTAATTGGTCGCACCTTCGGACATGGCCTTGACGCCTGCCGGTATATCTTCGTCGCCGCCCAGGGCAATGATTTGAACCTCTGGGCGTGCACGACGTGCCTCCCGTAATATCTCCCAGCCTTTTCCGTCGGGCAGTGCCAGATTGACGATGACAACCTCATGATTTCCGGAGGCCGCTTGTTTGAGCCCCTTTTCCGGTTCGGTTGCCACCGTGCATGCGTGGCCCATCGCTTCCAGCGTCTGGGCAATATTTTCAGCGACCGCTGGATCGATCTCGGTGACGAGGACATTCACGTGGTTTTGCATCTGTCCTCCTGACGGTTACGTCCCTGTTGGCGAACAGTATATGTCGTAACCGAGGATGACGGAGTTTCGTCTCGGCCCGGGGATATGTTAGTCGCCTTCTTCTTTCATCGCCGCTTTACGGCTCAAACGGATACGGTTGCCGTCAATTTCAAGGACTTTGACCTTGATTTTATCGCCGACGTCACAGATATCGGTGACTTCATCGACGTAACTATCCTCGAGCTCGCTGATATGGCAGAGCCCGTCGGTGCCGGGGAACAATTCGACGATAGGCCCGAAATCTTTAACTTCCACGACCTGTCCT
>JAGXLK010000555.1 GCA_018334735.1 Planctomycetota bacterium
GGAGTCGGCCGGAGGCCGACGCCTTCCTCCGCCTCGTCGGGTCCGGTTGCCGTTCTCGTCGCAGACCGTCTGCAGGTCCTCGATACGGTCGCCCAAGTAGTCCAGGGCCACGCTGGCGCCTTTCTGGAGCTGAATTTCCTCCCCGATGAACGCTCCCCTGTGGAATCCGTCTTTGCCCAGGGTGATGCGCGTCTGTGGCGCATATTCACCGAGACGTTTCGCTGGATGAAATGCTATTGATCCTCGACTGAATCTTTTTCGGGAAAGACAGAGAACGTTTATGCTCTCCATCAATATTTACAATCCATACTGACGAACCGTCGTTACACAACAGCTGTCGGTCACCCAGCGGCACGACAGCCGGGAGCTCAGGGGCATGCATAACTGAATACAACTTTCCAGTCCGAACGTTCAGTACACAAACCTTGTTGAAATTATCTTGATGCTTCGTGAACAGCACCTTGTCACCACCAGGAAACCACTTAAGGTTGAAAATCATTTTGCTATCGATATCTTCGCCAAATAATTGTCTTGGATCTTTCCCGTTAGGTACCAAGTAATAACTATCACTAACCTCATCAAAGAAAATGTATCGATCCCCCGTCGGACTTAGAATCGTCAAATGTCCCAATTCGAAACCATCGAAGAGTCTCTCCGCCTTCCCACTTTCCACGGTAATTACATTAATACAATCGGCCTTTTCCGGAGAATATATAATCCGGTCTTCACTGATTACCCCCCAAGATCCCCACGATTTAAGATCTTCAGAATCAATCAATACCCGTTTGGACGTTCCGTCCGGGCGAATTGCCCACAGTTTTTTTGGGCTTTCCTCATTCCTTCGAGCAACAAACACTATCCAGCTACCACTGGAGGTCCATGTTGCAACTGTCCCTAAATAGCCTTCACTAACACGGCCACAAGAACCATCACGAGTATTCCCCACCCATATTTCCCAGTCATAATCTTTGTTCTCGTATTCTACTCTAACAAAACAAATCTGCTTTCCATCGGGAGCCCATGCAGGGAGGCTTAACGAATCAACGCTTCCTTTCTCTGTGTTAAGCTTGACCCATTTTTGCTCCTCAAACCAGTGAACCCAAACCGTCCTGTTCAAACGCTCCCATTCAATATGGGGCGCCTTGGTTACGGACCATTTGATTTCACCAGGTGTTTGTACCACGAGAGCCATAGCCTCACCACCTGGCGAAACGACAAGGTCACTGATCAAATCCACCGAAAATATTTCTTCCTGTTCGCCCGCGGAGCCACCGTCTCGAACCGGCTGCGTAAACTGAGCCATCCACAGAAAAGAAAATATCACTATAGCGAGCAACAGGATTACTCCCATAAGCTTGGCTGCTCTTGCAAGATTGTCACTTCCCATCTTATTCCCCAGGTTTCCGAAATTTACCGATCAGCGTCTTTATATCATCAATGGCATGACACCGACCATAACACGTTTCTGAATAGTTCGTTATAGCGAGCACATCAACGCCATAGGGGTCGGACCATAACATCTCTTGGCTTAACAGGGGTTTACAACTTTTATGGGGCCTCTCAGAGGGCTTACAACCGATTTTTGGGGTGTCAAAATCGCCCGTAAGACGGGGTACTCTCTCGGGCACTCCAGCCGGTTCCGCTCTCTCCAGTGGTAGTCGGCATCCGGACTCGACCCGCAGCTTCCAAAGGTCCTGTCCGTTCGAACAGTATCCGCGTCCATCACCAATCCAACCCCGGCCTGTCTCGTGGTAGAAATCATAGGGGCATTTTACCGGCTGGGGGGCGGATTTTAAAGAATTACTGCGGTGGAAAGGACAATATGAAACGGGATTGGACGTTTGATGCCAGCTCGGCGGGGATGATTTCCCGGCGGCAACGGGTGATGGACAACCGCGTAGGATCTGAAAAGCTCCCCTGAAAAACGGATGTACCCCCCATCGGGACTTCCGCCAGACACTCTGCAGCGCCTGATTTCCCCAGCTGCAACGCACTTTCCCGAATGTTTACGGGACGTTGGCCGCTTTGCTGCAGCTCCCGAGGATCCGATATCCACCCTGCGAACAGTATGCTTGCACTCCTATTGTGTACAATCAAAAAACAAAACGGGTGGTCAGCGTGGAAATTTGCGGGAGGAACCTCAACAGGGGCAGAACAAGCGAAATGCACAGTCGTCGTTGTCGCCGCTGCCTCTGTTCCCTCCTCGTCCACAGCTACCCATGCATGATGAAATATATCGTCAATGTAAACGGTCCACTTCTTCGCGTTCTGGATCATCCGGCCAAAGTCCGCTTGCTGCTTATCAAACGCGGCCCTGACCCCCATAGCCAACGCGGCCTTTTTCACGTTTATTTGAGTTCTTATCTTAAACTTTGGCATCAGAACATCGACCTGGTGGTACCGCGCTACGCCCTCAAGATTGTTGAGGCTGTCAGGTGTGATCAGCTTTGCCAGCCGCTCGGCCGACAAAACTTTCCGGGGCAAAAGAACGTACATTGAGAATTCACCCTCAATGTAGGGGAGCTTTAGGAATTTGACGTTTGCATTTTCTGCGTACTCGAATAGTGAATTCTGCCACATCAAATTCGCCTCAATTTCCTCCCCTTCACTCATTCTGAAGGTCCGGAGTTTGGTCGCCCCATCTTCAAACTGGCTGGCCCAGCTTGCCTTGAAATATGCGGCACTTACCGTAGTAAGAACGGGTGAATCCACCCACTTTACTGGCCCGACGGAACCGCTCCCGGAACGAAAATCATGAGGATTGACTACTTCCCGGATCCTCCCCTGCGTCTGTTCGGATACCCAGTTGTTTATTTTTTGGCTCACTTTCTCTTTATGCTCGTACTCTACGGCCTGAAGCGCTGCCCCGAAGGCCTGTTCAACATCACGTAAATACTCACGCTGAAACTTCACATACTTTTCATCCAGCCAAAGTGAACTGGCCAGATCAACCGTCGTTTCCCGCGATTTTGTAGCAGCGGCCTGCTGCTTATAAAGGCGAGACAAATCGTCGAGAAGCCTCGAGTCATCGGAAGGGAAATGAAAAGCCTCAGCGAGTTCTGTCCGCGTCTTCCCTCCGCTCGTAACGTAACTCAGAGCAACACTGCTGAAAATACTTTCACCTGAAATAATCAAATTGGAAGGCGCTTTGTTTGACGCTGACTGCTGCTTCAGCATATCCATTGTGAAGGCGTTTACGCGCCTGCTGATCGGAGGGATCTCAGCTGGCCGTGGGACGAAAGGCGGACTTTGGTCCCCCCGCC
>JAGXLK010000556.1 GCA_018334735.1 Planctomycetota bacterium
ACGACGGGCCTATCGCCCGCGAGGTAGCGGTGTCCCTTGTGGTAAAAGACCCGGTCCGGCAGAAACGTGTTGCTCCCGTAGCGACGCAGTATGCTCTCGAGCCGCCAGGTTTTGTCGTCGTAGTCGATACGGAACTTCATGCCGAGGTGGTTGACCACCGTTGGGTCGCGGGTATCCATTTTACCTCCCCCGCCGTAATGTGTGGGGCCGAGGAACTGTTTTTCAAGCTGGCCGGTCTTCGACCAACGTGTTATACGTTTCGGTTGAAACGCTTGATCGACCACCCAGAGTTTGCCATCTCGGTCGATGCTCAGTGCCACCGGTTTGACAAATCGCGTGGGTTCATAGGGCCCGGCTTTCATCCCTCCCGGCGTTCCGATTGTTCTGACCAACCTTCCGCCATGGGGATCAAAAACGCGGATATATTTCCGCGATCGATCAATCCCGTAGAGCAACCCTTCACTGCCGGCTTCCAGAGCGCATAAATCACCGCATTTTTCAGCTGACACGACCAAAGACGTGCCGGGTTTTGTGACCCCTTCTACCGAGCCGGTATTCTTCACCCGTTCAATTCCGGCATCTGTCGCCGCAAAAAGTTCTCCGTCCGGCCCAAAAGCAATTGCCCGCGTACTGAGTTTAAAGTGCCCCACAAGCTTCGCATTGTTTTTTCCATCCGGTTCCTTCAAAACCGTGATACGTTTCGGATGGCTTTCTGGCAGATCAGGGTCTTTGCCAATGTGGCGAAACGTTACCAACGCTTCAAATCCGCCGTGGCAGACCGTGCTATCCGGGGCCACCGGCATCTGGGGCGGTTCGACGATCCGTACGCGCACCGCCCTTATATCCAGCGTCCGGCGGAAATCTTTCTTAATGACGACATTCGTATGCCAGCCGAACTTCATCCTGTTTTCGCTCTTCTCGTAGCACCGCACCTTGCGCCAGTTCGTCTCCGTCCGGAACGATTCTTTGGTGATCTCAGCATCCGTTGGCCCATCCCAGACATCAACCTCGACGCTTGCCCAGAACATCGGACGCAGCAGAGCAAATCCGCGGAGCGGAACCAGTTCGGGCCAGACAAACCCCGCGATTGCTGGATTGCCGGGGGATATTGGGTTGTGGGGTCCGCGCTGTGTAACCCAACCGCAACCGTCCTTTCTCTTGCCTTCCAGCATCACTAATTCGGCTTCGGGCGTCGCGTTCCGGAAACGATGTTTGAGCACGAGAGCATAGTCAATCCCCTTCAGATTGGTGCCTGTGAAAGCCAATGCGCCGGTCCTCAACCCCTTTTCCGGTGCGGCGACTATCGGGCGGCCATCTTTCCCGGGCGAGTCGAACAAAACCCAGCGGTCGCGTTCGAAACGCGAGTCAAATTCCGCAAGCCCTGCTATCTCCGGATCCTCTTCGCTCCCGGCCCCCAGCAGGTCGTCGCTCTTACGAGTGGCCTTGAATTTCGTCGGGAGCGTTCTGCCCGGTTTCAGTGCGCGGACGCGGATTCGCGCATCCGGCAGAAGCACACTTCCAATCGGCACCTCTTTTTTTAGTTTCAGGATGAGTGTGTGAGCCAGCGGTCCTTTCTGAACGGCATCCCCGAAATAGCTCTGCTGGGAACTCTGCATCGTGAGGAAAGCGGAATAAACGCGCTGCTTCGGCGTGAGTTCCGTATCGTGCCCGTCCTCGTCGGCAATTATTGGCGGGAAACACCCGGCAATGTCAATTTCAGACCGGCTGAAGGAAGAGGTAATCCACGGTGGCGGGGGCGCGTTGTAGGCCACGCAGAGCAACCCGGGATGCGCCGCCACCCCGCTGTTGTAAGCCCGATAGTAACCTTTTCGATGGCCTGGGAAGGTTTCAGAGTATTTGAAACGGTAGATTTTCCGCCGTTCGAATCCCTTTCGGGGATCCACTCTCATCACATAATTATTATTGACGATGTAACCGTAGCGCCCATCGCTGACCAACCTTTCGACTCCCTGATGTTCGTCACGCCAGATCTTGTTGCCATCCAGGTCGGTCGCAATCAGGGAATCACCGAACTCCGATCCCAGAGCGCCCATAAACACCATATCCCCGGCGGCGCAAACCGCGACCGGAGGGCTGTGATCGGCCATCCACCATCCCCCTCCCCTCACCGGCGCTCGCCAGGGCGGTTCCCCGGCGTTATAGACCGTATTGAGATAGGTCAATTTAAGAGGGGGGCAAGCCACACCTGTCCAGCGATATCGACCCGGCTCGACGTATCTCCCACTGGCGTTTTTCAAATCCCAGGGCTCCAAAACGGGGCCCTTTTGCCGTTCGACTTCGGCGAGGAGTCGCCGTACAAGATTCCCGTGGGCGTCATCGATCCGAATCGCCATGAAACCATCGAGTGGCATTTCATAATTGAAGGTAAACGGAGCCTCTTGACTCAACGAGGGAGCTTTTTGCCCGGCCTCGAGAGCAACAAGGGGCAAGATCGCCGGCCGGTGACGTCGATGCGAAAAATGGGCAGACGTCACACGGAGTGCGCGACAGCTCACCGGTTTTTCGAATACCAGAGCCGAACCATGGAAGTTCCGCGGCTGCAGACGCTTCCAGGATTCAGGAGAGGCAATGGCGGGATGTCTATCGATCTCGGCTCCCAGAATTTCCACCTGTAAGTCTTTCGGAAGGCCCTTCGGCAGACAAACAGCACTCACGGGAAGGGGTCTAATCCAGAAGCCGAGCCAGCGGCCCTTCGCGTCCTTAAGCGTCCATTTGCTCCGTCCCAATCGAAAGGCGTTGTAATATCGTCTTTTCAGGAGCAGGACACGCCCGAGGCGCGATGGCTCACAGTCCGGAGCCCAGGGCACATCGAAATTCCTGTCGGTAAAACGCAACGCACGGACTTTGGTCCCGGGTCGGAGAACACGGAGATGCCGTCCTGGAATCTCCTTCCAAGCCGTATCATCTCCGATAGGGCCAGGATACTCGGACGAGTTTTTAAGCCTCGCCAACCCGGTGTTTTCGCCCGCAAAATGACTCGAAATCGTGCCAATCTGGACCGGCTTCTTGAAACAAACACGGAAGTGTCGCACGGGATGTTGCACCGGACCCGTAGACCATCCAGCCTTTTTCGATGGCAGATCCTTCAGTCCCAACAATCCCGCGAGAACATTCGGATCGGCTGTTTCCTCAAACTGGTTTCCGGCGGCGCTGATGCAATTGTCGAAGTCGATTTCCGCTTTTGTTACCGTCGGTTGCGGCAAAGATTTCTGCGTATCTGCCCCTTGCACGGTGCCGCA
>JAGXLK010000557.1 GCA_018334735.1 Planctomycetota bacterium
CTTTTCCCGTCACATCCACTTCCATTATCGCGACTTTACCCCGCGGGACGTTCTCCGGGATTTTTATGATTTTTGAACCCCATTTCTCCGGCGTCTCATACCGTGTTTCATATCCGGGCTGACGAAACTCCATGTGATACTTGTGGCCCATGGCTAATATACCATCCAAATTCTCGGGGCTCCTCGTTTCAGCCACAAGGACGCGACATCCATACCCCCCCTGAATCGACGGATAAGCACGGCTCTTGTTCAGTCCCACACCAATGGCTTCCTTGTCAGTCATTTTAATAGTTTTGCCGTTTGTAAATGGTTGGAACACCACCCCGTCAAGTAAACACTTTTCCCAGCCACCCTCTTTGGCCTCTTTACGAAAACGCAGTTCCAGCATGGGGACATCCTTGGGCCGGCCGTAATTGTTATACTCAAGGATCCGCCTCTCTTTATCGTAAATCATGTTATAGCCGCACGTCTCGCCCGCGAAAGCTTCCGGGGAGCGTTCGGGCACCCACCGGTCCGGGTTGGCCGCATATTTCTCAGGGGTAAGCTCTTCTTGCTCTTTTATCTTCAGACTTATGACGCCCTCCGGTAGCTTTTCTGGGGTGCCGCCTTTCGAAGCCCCGGCGGGACTTTGCGTTTTGCCCTTTTCGCGGCGGTCCGAGCTGACCCGCAAGAGCGAGAACACCAGAAAAACGCCCACCGCACATACCAAAACTATCAAAAGGCCCCGCAGGAGCACTTTCCGCTGTACATTCACATTTTGCCTCCTCTTTTTTGCCAATCCCGACCAAAAAGTTTGAACTGTATGGCGCTTTCGTCATCGCTGGAGTCGAGCCAGTATTGCGCTTCGGCGTCGCAAAAATCGCTCTGCTCAAGGTTGCCGCTGGTATTCCACCCTTTGAGCTGCGCCTGACTGCTCAAATCCAACCAGACAGTAAGTTGCTCACCGGCGTTCAGAGCTGCTGGTCTGTCGCCAGCTTGAATATGCTTATCCCCTGAATCTTGATCTTTGTCATTATGAACTCTCCTCGTAAAATACGGAGTTGGTTTTGCCGACTGCGGCTCTCCGTTTTCTTCGTGTATTTGGAACCAGATCTGAACAGTTGCTTGCGAGCGACCCTCAAACTGGGACTGGTTCTCCAGGGCCATCCAAAAGACGACTTCCGCTGCCTGCGAGACTATCCCAAGCACCGGATTGACTGCGCCGGCGAAAGTATGGACAATAGAGAATCTGTCCTTGACTTTGGGCATCGGGTCGTCACCTTTTCTTCTTGCTGAACTTTGTAACGCAAACTTCCCATTGGCCGCCCGAATATTTCCCCATGCCGTTGTTTTCTTCAGATCCATCGCTTTCTCCTGTATCTCCTCCCACCCTTCCGGACCAGGAACTTTAATTTTGTTCTGGGAGAGACTTGGTGGCTCTTTGGGGCCATAGGAGACCCCCATATATCCGCCATATCTCATACCAAAGTTTTTGGTGATATACTGCCCGAAACCATCATCCTCATCCATGTCGATGTTCTGTTCCATGTGGGTTTTGCAAATCATTGTCAAGGGTCGACTCGTATCACTGCTGGTACCCGCCCCCACGTAACAACTGGCAAAGCTGTACTTTCTATTCCCCTGTCCTAGCTGAAAGATCAGGTTAGAATCCTCTTCTGACTCAGGACTGGCGTTGTAAACGTAACGATAGTCCTCAAAAGCAGGATTGACTGAGAAGACGAACGGCCACAGTTGCCGCGTCTCTTCAGGGAGCAGTTGCGGCCACGCAACGGGATCACCTGCCTCCCAGTATGGAACAAGGTAGTCATACTCATGTTCATTGCCCTCTGGATCCCAATAGGTGGAGGACACCATCGGCTGTTCAATTTGTTCTTCCTCTCCTTCCGCTTCCGGGACACGTAAATAAGCCGGATCACCCGGCCAGTCGTGCCACCACCCGTCTTGGACATATGTGTCCGGATCGGGATAGATCGATCCGTTCCAAGCAATGCTAAAAAGATTAAGCCCTCTTGCTCCATCTGCAACGAATTCGGTTTGAAGGGTTAATTTTTCCTTTTTCAGTTTGACTTCCTCGGAAGTATCTTGCCGTGTAGGAATTGTACTAATCTTGCCGAGATTCGATTTCAGCCATCCTGTCGTGTCCGGAGGCTGGATATCAAAAGCAGCTATGTTTTTGTCGTAATAATGGGCTATCTTGAACTTTGGGGACCGAACAACTGCTCGATCATATCCCGTGCGAAGCGCCAGCTCAACCACAAACTTTGCATCTTTTGTATCTCTTTTTTCCCCGGGAACATCGGCAAATTGTCGCAAATATTCACTCGGCAGATAAGACTCAAATGCATTTTGTTGCTCGTCAGGAGCATCCGCAATCCGCACCATTTGGCCGGCAGCATTGATCGCGTCGGTCCTACTCGCAAGGTCCGTTTCAATCACTTTTTGACCATCGATCCAGAATTCTACCCAAACTTGTGCCGCCTGGATTAACGCCTCTATCTCTTCAAACGTGACTGTGTCCGATCCCGCTCCTATCTCAAACCGCACCGGCGTGGCGTAGCGGGCGTTGGCGAAGAGGTAGTCCGGTGCCTGCGTTATCACTACCTTCACCACCGTCACCTGCACTCTGTCCTCGAGGGCCGGATCCGTGCCGTCGTAGCTCAGGGTTATCTCCCCGGCCCGGCCGGGCTCC
This sequence comes from Planctomycetota bacterium, assembly GCA_018334735.1. Next base: position 2,690 of record JAGXLK010000557.1, read on the forward strand.
AGGCCCTCCACATACACTGTGGCTTCACTGTCACTGCCCAGCAGCGTTTTAATCTCCTCCCGCGCGTCTTCATCCGACAGATCCCACTCGGCCGCCAGGGGGGTGGCGTCGCTCTCCGGCAGCAGCCCTGCGGTCTTGCTCCTTTTTTCCCAGAGGGCAATTTTGTCGTTTGGGATGCTCAGTTTCACCGTGCCCGCATCCGGCACGGCTTCCAGGGCGAGCCGCAGGGGCTGGAGATCCGGATCGGCACTATCAAGGTCCTCCTCCTGCACGTCAGGCGTGCCTTCTTCTCCCGCGTTATCGTTATCGTTCACCGCCACAAACGCCCCCGGATCGGTCTCAGCGGCCTCGCTCAGACCCTGCATCTGCAGGTCCAGCTCGATCAGGTAGACCGTGTCGGTATCGCTGGCCGTATCGTCGGGGTTCTTTGAACCTCTGGCGGTCGCCTTTATCTCGTAGGCGCCCGGGCCCGGCAGCTGAAGCGGATCGAAAAGGACCGTCTTGCCCGTCTTATCGGTGTCGGCATCGTTCCACTCCTCGGCTCCCCTCTCGCGCCAC
>JAGXLK010000018.1 GCA_018334735.1 Planctomycetota bacterium
TGCAACTTCTCGCTCCTCAGATTCGATCCAGCCCAAATCTGGCCAAGGCTTTTCGCAGCAACATAACGGTAACGAGACGACGAAGAAGCGAGCATGGCGACCAGGGTATCAGTACCTTCCTCCCTGGCTGCAGGCCCGATTTCCCCAAGTGCCAAAATGCAATTCGTGACGTAATTTTCATCCCTTTCGGTGGGATACTTTTTTATGGCTTCGCAGAGAACACTCACAACTCCTCGACCTTTCTCAATGAGACGGGCTCGAACCGATGCCCTTCTCGCCGGTGAAGTCTCGCGCAATTCTATCACCAGACTTTCGGCACTGGAACCAGCCCCGCCACCAATTACAGTGAGGGGTGCTGCCAAGAACACAACAAGACCTGTCAGCCCCACCATAAAAATTTTTCGGCACCTGATGGTCATCAAGGAAATCCTCCCATAGCAATCCAAAAACACCCTTTATCTTCCAGCAGCTTCGAAAGATCAAGATGCCAGAACTCTCTTTTTAGCAAAGCATACCCGGATAGTCAAGTAAAGTCGAAGGAGCGTGCCAATTCCCACAGCAAAAACAATCTGTAAAAATTCGCCCTAATTGGGCTCAATCCTCAACGATAGCGCGGCTTTTCTTCTCTTCCTCGTTCTCTTCGAGCACTCGCCCGTAAAAGCGGCACCGCCCTTTCTTATTCCCCTCGAAGGATTTATCAAACAACGGTTTTTCAAAGTAGGGACAACCCTGACAATCGGGAATATAATAACCGCAACATCGCTTTGGGCGTTTTCCCGCAGGTTTTTCCGTTGGAGTATCGCTTTGCTTCTGCGAATCTTTAAGCGAATAAGGACCGATCACCCAGGCAAAAATAACTCCGGCAACGGGCACAAGCAGACCAATGGCAAACCAACCAGTGAAGCTGCGGTGTTTCCGGACGGCAAGAAATGCAGAAAAAAATCCACATAAAAGCTGCAAAGCCAGAAAATATTCCATGCTCATCGACTCCTGGAAATTCCTTCAGCCGATTTTATTTTTCTTCATCAAGCGAACCCGCCGCCCGATTTTCGGTCTCCTCAGCCCTTAAACGCCACGATCCCCCGGTCTCTTCTCTTATGTGAACAAGTTCCTTGATACGCCGTAGTTTCTGCCATTCAGACTTTTGGACGTTCGAAAAACCAATCCCGACGCGATAGTCGTAACGTCCTTCTCCTTCCCCCAACCAGATAACCTGCGCATCTGCCCTTATCCATGGTTGTCGAGGACCGGGATTAACCCGAATATGAACTACTTGGCCGGGTTTGAGACGCTTTTTAGCGAGGAAACAAACTCCATCTCGCGAAATATTACGGACGGGAAGAGGTTTTTTAGATTTTTTTTTGCGTCCGATAAGTTTCGCCACAAAGCCCCCGGCGGTTTCATAAGTAAGCCAAACGTCCTTACACGGAATCCGTTCAACTCTCCTGCGCTCTTCTCCGTGATATACCATCCGTTGGCCCCACCTCCCAATAAGCAATAAAAGTTCAAGAGCTCAGGGGTTACGGAACGTATCCCAAATCCACTGCTCGCATTTATGATACCTATTTGAGGGGCAGCCACGCAAATAAAATTTGGCTTTTTCTGTCTATAAGGCTTCGATCTGCATATAATAAGCGTGTTCAGATAAACGCAAAGCCCGGCCTTAACCATTCTCCACCGGGGAGAACCCGTGAGTCGGTTCAAAATCGAAACATTTCGCCTTCCCCGCCATTCCCCTCGTCCTGGATCTAACCCTTTAAACATTGCCCAAATTTCTGACACGCATTTTCGCTCCTGGCGTCCGGAACACGAACGACTTGTACGCACAGTCAATGGCCTGAACCCGGATGTTGTACTGCTTACGGGCGACCTCATAACCGCGGCCAGCAGATCACTCGAAGCCGTTCGGACATTATGCAGGAAACTGGAGCCGCGATACGGGCTCTATGCCGTCCGGGGTAATTGGGAAATCAGGTTTGCCCCCACTCTCCGAAAACTCCGAGCCGTCTTCGCCGATGCAGGATGCTATCTCCTCAAGAACGAACAAAAAGTTCTCAAAACAAAAGCCGGGAACATAGCTATCGCGGGGCTTGATGATCTCACTCGGGGCGCCCCTGATATTGAGGAAACACTTCGCAGTTCCCGAAACGTTGATTTCAGAATCCTGCTTTCACATGCCCCTCTCGCCGCGCGACTTCTTCCCCCCGGTCACAATGTGGATTTGATTTTGACTGGCCATACTCACGGCGGCCAGATCCGTATTCCCTGGCTCTGGCGTCTACTGCTGCCCACAGGACACGGCGGGTTCTCGAAGGGCCTTTATAAACTTCCTCACTGCTGGCTCTACGTCAATCGAGGATTCGGCAGTACAGGCCCTCTCAGACTGCGTTTTCGCTGTCCGCCCGAAGTGGCGTTCTTTAAAATAGGGGGCCCGCTCCGAACAGAGCCGGGCAAACAATAACAGCCCTGGGGTGAAAAACCGCTTCTTGAGGCTAAACCATCTCCACAGCAGTTCTCAGAGCCGGATTCTGGGGTAAAAACTTTTTCCTGGCCATGCTAGCCTGCATCTTACGGATGCAGGCTATATAAAATGGCGCATACCATTCAGGAGTGAGAATTTACCACGACAAGAAATGTTCACAATTTCCGGCCAGTGCTACTATGCGGGAAGATGTCTGTATCTTCCTTTTGCAAAAGCAGTTAAAGCCAAGTGTTTCTCAACGTAGCGTTCGTCTCGCTGCTGATCAGTGATTTTAAGTTGTCAGATTTATGCGCGGTTTTTTTGCCCGGATTTTTGGCTGAGAAGGGTTATGAACGGTGTTCAACCCAGATTCTACCCTGCTTCGGTAAGAATGGCTTCCAATTATCCGTAAAATCCGGGGCAGTCAGACTTTTTGGGCACATGCTTGCCTGATTCAGGGGAAAATAGTTTGAAACCCACCTGCCAAAAAGGTAAAGATATAGAGATGATCAGCAACGAAGAAACAGACCGGGAACAGCCCCAAGAATCCGAAGGTGAGGGCTTCGAGGCCAACATCCAGCGGTTAGAGGCTATTGTGTCGAAGCTTGAGGACGGGAATTTACCCCTTGATGAATCCCTGCAGCTTTATGAAGAGGGGATTGAGGCTTACCGAACCTGCCACAAAATTCTTTCTAATGCCGAAACCAAAGTTTCCAAACTTGTTGAGACCCTTGAGGGAGAACTGCAGGAAAAGCCACTTGATGTCTCCGAGGACTGATTCTGCCGTATAATTTTCTTAACCCGTTCGGACCGCCACGCATGAAAAAAGTTGTATTATTCGCCGACGCCAAGAAGGAACGCGTTTCGAAAGCCCTGGATGAAATTGAGTCCTGGCTTTCCGAACGCGCCGAGGTCTGTATTGATACGGATTTGAAAGCGGGATGTTCCGGCGAAAGGCCTGATTTAGTGGTGGTTCTGGGGGGTGACGGGACGATGTTGCTGGCGGCGCGCAAATTTGCCCCGACGGAAGCGCCACTTTTTGGCGTTAACCTGGGCAAATTTGGATTTCTGACCGAAAGTACCGCCGAGAACGCACATTCGGCGCTCGAGGACGCGTTGGACGGCCGGTACGAAATGCAAGAGCGAATGATGCTTCAGTGCATATTGCAGCGCGATGGCGATGTGTTACAGCAAAGCTGCGGAGTAAACGATGCCGTTATATCCCGCACGTCCTTGAGTCGTTTATTGACAATCGATTTTTTTGTCAATGGAGAGCATGTAAATACTTACCGAGCTGATGGTTTGATCGTGGCAACGCCGGTGGGATCCACAGCACATAGTTTGTCGGCAGGCGGCCCTATTCTGATGCCCGAGCTCGAGGCTTTTGTCATTGCACCGATATGTCCCCACGCTCTCAGCAATCGCCCCCTCGTTCTGCCGGCCGGGAATGCCCTCGAAATGCGTCCAAGAGATTACGCTGAAAATCCTGCTCTGACTGTTGACGGGCAGATTTACAGCACCCTGAGCGAAGGCGATTCCATACGAATTGAACGCTCTGCACGCAGGTTTCGCCTTGCGCAAACCGGCGAACGCACGTTTTTTGAAACTCTTCGCAACAAACTCGGTTGGAGCGGACAACCCCGATATGTCAGATAAAAAATTCGACGTTAAAGTGCTACGCGAATACTGCAAAGGCTGTGGCCTCTGCGTGGAGGTTTGTCCCGAAGGCAAACTTGAAATCGATCCTAATCCCAATGATCAAGGCCGTCAGAGTGCGGTCGTGCTCGAAGAGGGACATTGCACCGGCTGTTCCCGGTGCGCTACAATTTGCCCTGACGCGGCCATTGAAATATACCGTCTTGTCACAACCACAAAGGAAGAGTCTTCGGGCCAGTGACGGGAATACGGATCTAAATGGATTATCAAATATGAGTGAAACCGAAAAGGTTCCCCAGCGTAGACTATTTTCCGGAAATGAAGCGGCCGGCGAAGCTGCCATCAGGGCGGGCTGCCGTTTCTACGGTGGTTATCCCATCACGCCCCAAAATGAATTGATCGCTTACATGGCCGACCAGCTCCCGCAACGAGGGGGAGTATTTGTCCAGGCAGAAAGCGAACTTGCTGCCATCAATATGCTGTACGGTGCAGGCGGAGCCGGCGTGCGGTGTATGACATCTTCCAGCAGCCCCGGAATAAGCCTGAAACAGGAAGGGATTTCCTACCTGGCAGGAAGCGAAATTCCGGCCGTCATCGTGAATATCTCCCGTGGTGGTCCCGGTTTGGGAAATATCGGCCCGTCGCAGGGCGACTATTTTCAGTCAACGCGGGGAGGCGGACACGGAGATTACCGGTGTATCGCGCTCGGTCCCTCAACGGTACAGGAAATGGCTGAATTCACCACCCTCGCATTCGAACTGGCGGACAAATACCGGATTCCGGTGATTATTGTCGGGGATGCCATGGTCGGACAGATGATGGAACCCGTTGAATTCGAAAAGATTCCGCGGTCCGAACCTCCCGAAAAAGCATGGGCACTTACCGGCGCCGCAAATCGGGAACGCAATATCGTGCACTCATTCGATATCAGCCAGGAAGGTCTTGAGGAATTCAACCGCAAACTGGTCAAGAAACATGAACGTATCCAGGAACAGGAAACGCGCTGCGAAAAACTCATGTGCGAAGAGGCCACCCACCTCATCGTCGCCTACGGAACCTGCGCGCGGGTGGCAAAACAGGTAGTGGTAAACCCACCCCCATCGTTCAAAGGGGAAATCGGCCTTTTCCGTCCCATTACTCTCTGGCCCTACCCCTACGAAGAGCTCAAAACTCTCGCGGAACAGGTGGAAGGAATCCTCACCATCGAGATGAATGCCGGGCAGATGGTGGAAGATGTAAAACTGGCCTCCGAAGGCCGATGTCCGGTGAAGTTGCTGGGTTATCCCGGAGGTGGCTTCCCGGAAGCCGGGGCGATGGTCGACAAACTGCTTTCTGAATTCGGAGCCTGAAAACCATGGCAAATCCAACGCAAACAACACGCGAACCCATATACCGGCGTCCCGACTGTATGCTGGACGTACCGACTCACTACTGTTCAGGGTGTGGACACGGAACCACACACAGGTTGGTGGCAGAGATCATCGATGAACTCGGAATACGCGAGAAAACCATCGGGATCGCGCCTGTAGGCTGCGCTGTAATCGCGTACGATTACATAAACATCGATTGGAGCGAAGCCGCCCACGGACGCCCACCAGCCGTCGCAACGGGGCTCAAACGCGTTCAGCCCGATCGTATTGTTTTTACTTATCAGGGTGACGGAGATCTGGCGTCAATTGGGATGGCCGAGACGGTGCATGCGGCCAATCGCGGGGAAAATATAACCATCGTGTTCATCAACAACACCATCTACGCGATGACACAGGGGCAAATGGCTCCCACAACGGTGGTCGGACAGGAAACGACTACGACCCCCCGAGGACGCGATGTCGAAAACGAAGGCCCTCCCATCAAAATGTGCGAGCTCCTTGCGGGTTTTGAAAGAGTAAAATTCCTTGCGCGGGGAACCGTCGTAAGCCCAAAACATGTCAGACAAACCAAAAAATGGCTGAAAAAAGGTTTCGAATACCAGCTCAACAATGTCGGTTTCTCGCTCATCGAAGTGCTTTCTCCGTGTCCCACTTACTGGAGGATGAGTCCTCCAGAAAGCGCGGCTTATGTCGAAGAAACACTGGTACAGACATTCCCTCTCGGCGTGGTAAAAGACACAGGACCCGAATCCAGACAATGAGACTCTGATTATGGCCAATTCAGAAATGAACGCGGACATCTCCACAGCTGACGAACACCGGATTATTATCGCAGGGTTCGGAGGACAGGGAGTTCTCACCCTGGGCAAATTGCTCTGCACCGCCTGCATGGACGAGGGTAAAGCCGTAACTTACCTGCCCTCCTACGGCTCCGAAGTACGGGGCGGCACCGCCAACTGCCATGTTGTTGTTTCACCACAGCAGATTTTCAGCCCGCTTGTGGAAAACGCCGACTCGTTGATCGTTATGAACGCACCGTCGTTCGAGCGATTTTCCGACTCACTGAAGCCCGGGGGCTTAATGATTCTGAATACTTCCCTGGTGAATCCGGGCACCTACGCTGACGATCGAGAACTCGTGTTTCTGCCGATCGAAGCCTCCGAACGCGCGACAAACCTGGGGAATGTTCTGGTCACAAATGTGATCATGCTTGGCGCGTTCCTCGCCTTGAGTGGCTTGTGTCCGGTCACCCGCGTGCAAGATGCCATCCGGCAGTTGATGTCAGGGCGAAAAAGTAAGAATATCGATATCAATCTCTCCGCCCTGGATGAGGGAATTGAGACTGCCCGAGAAGCTTTCCCTCAACGAGCTGCCGAATAAAAGCAGTCCATATGTTTGCATGCGCCCCCTGGTCGGCTCTCGCCATTACCCCGAACATTACTCTTCTTCAATTTCGCGGTGATGGATAACACGAACCTCTTCGAGGTCGACCTGGATCCGTTCCGTCTCGTCCTCCGCATGGGTGCAGGGAAAATCAAAACGGTAAGTTCCTACTTTGTAAAGCATTTTAGTTTGATCGTCATTCCAGATCAGCCTGACGATCCAAATGTCCGCTTTCTCCTTCTGTCCGGATAACCCCGGGATCTCAATCTCATCAACGATGACGGGACTGTAGCTGCGCAGCGGTGGACGCGTTGTTCCGCGGATAATTATCGTTTGCCCCTCTAAAAGACGCTCGGCCTTTTTCAATAACACTTTATTTTCTCTCGGCACGAGGCATGTCAATTCGTCATACGTCTCGAATGCCGTCCCAATTACAACACGCCTCCGATTAGGACCTCTTACCACACGAGGCATGCGCGGCGGATTGCCCCTGATCCGGTCTTTGAATTCAACATCCACGACCTTGCCACGCTGGATTTGCTCATAAACACTTCGTGCACGAAACGAATTGTACTTTTTCTCAACTCCCTCTTCTTCTTTATCATCTTTCTGAAGACGCGAGAGAAACACTTTACGCGGCACCTGACTGATAAGCAACTCCAGCTTTTCATTCCCGTCTTTGTGCCGGCAGGGAAAATTAAACGACCGTCTCAGTGTCCGATTTTTCAGATCTTTCTGTTCAATCATCTTGACAACCGGCTCGCGCGTCTCTTCCTGCCATACCACCCGAAGCTGATGTCCAATCGACGATTGAGTCCCCTTACCGCCGGGAATACGGTCTACCAGCACATAATGCCCGGCCCCTCGTTGTCCAAATGTCGTCCCTTCCACAGTCAGGTTTTGTCCCATCTGAGCATTTTCCAATCGATCAATAGTATCTTTCTGCTCAGCAGGTACCATGCATATTAGATCTTTGCCCGTCTGGAATTCCCTTACTATGTTGTACCTCTCTCCGCCCATGTTTATGGTACGCCTTACACGGCGCCCCCCTTCATAGGAATCCGTAAAGCGCACATCCGCTCGCGTATTTTTCCCGCACAAACGGTAGACAAGAGATGGCTCAACTGTTGTGTACCGTTTCACAACCATTCGCCGGACATTTTCTTCACGCCCGGCAGCTTCATCCGTATCAATCTCCTCTTCCGCGCCGTAGGCGCTGCCCCCCACGAACAAAACTACCAGTCCCATCAATAAAGAAAGCACTTTCTTCCGGGTCATGACATCCTCCTTGTTATGCTCTCGTCACCAATTCTCCCCCGCCTTCACCCAACCGATACGTTTGATCCGGGCACAAAAACGGGTTTCTTCATCTGAGTACACTATATTTTACCCCCCACAGTGTTATTTAATCAACCTTTCCACAGAATTTTGCCACGGGACGCCGGAAGATTGTACCGATACGGCTGTAACTCAAAAACCCGAAGTCGGTTTCTCGAGTCCTCTTCCGTAGAGGGCCGCGCCCAAAGCAGTCGTGTATTCCGCACAGGGCGGAACGGCTACCTGCGTATTCAACTCTCTGGAAAGAGCGAGCCGAAGACTGCGCAAATGCGAGGGCCCGCCGTCGAACATTACCGGCGGACTCCATCCAACCCGTTCAAGCAACTCTCTTGCCCGCCGCGCGATACTCTCAACGATACCAGCTGCCACTTTCGCCTGCGGGCAACCTTCCGAAAGCAAGGATACCACCTCGGATTCGGCAAACACAGTACACGTGCTTGTGATGGAAACCCCGGCTTCCACACTCTGCGCAAGTTTATCGAGTTCCCTGAGATCGACCTCCAGAACGCGGGCCATTACTTCAAGAAAACGCCCCGTGCCGGCCGCACAGCGCTCGTTCATTGCAAACTGATCAACAATCCCGCCTCCGCTGAATGTGATAGCTTTGCTGTCCTGCCCCCCTATATCAATCACCGTTCGAAATGGGCCCGGCACCTCGGACGGATCCGGTTTTGTTCCGAACCCGGCATCAGCATCCTCCAACCGGTCCCAGTGTCGCCACATCCAACCCACTCCGATCGCATTCGCCAGGATTTCACTGACGATCGTCTGGGGCGCCGAAATGAGATTCCGGCCGTATCCGGTGCTGCAAATGCGACTGTCAGCAACATCTTCCCCGGGTATGTCGTCGCGAAGTTTCCCAAGCAACCCAGCACATTGGCTTGAAACATCGGCACCCGTGCGAATTTTCCGCCAGATGATAGGCCGGTTATCGCGCACTGCGATGGCTTTGATCGCCACGCTCCCGGCATCAATTCCAAATGCAAGACTCACAACCGCTACTCCACAAAGAACAAAGACTCTGAGTCAAACGCCGCTTCCCATTAATAACCCTCTGAAGCCACATTAGCCCATCCTTATTCTACCTCGACGACGATCTTCCCGCTTCCGGTATTGCCCGCGACATCCGTAGCTACGAAGACAAACACGTGTTCTCCCGACTCAAGTTTCTCGGTTTCGAATACGAATTCCTCGGCCGGAGAATCGAACATCCGATCGGCCGCAAAGACCGGTTGCCATTTTTGCGAATTGTGGCTGACTTCCATGCGCGATATCGCCGAGTATTTGTCCCGGGCCAATCCAGAAATCCTGTACGCCCCGTCCGTCTGACGCGTCTGTTTCAGTTGCTCAACGGCGGGAGGACGGTTATCCACAACAAAGGGCGCCGTCATACGTTCCCATTCGAGAGCCTCGGCCGGAGGACGGGCGAGTCGATCACTCGCAATTAAACGAACAAGATACGTCCCATCGGGAACCCTTCCGGTTTCCCACTGGAAGTTCGTCTTCCCGCGGATGCCTTCTTTCAGAACTTTCCACTCGCGTTCATCGGTAGCTTTGTATTGGAGCTCAAATACGAGCTCATCTCCATTCGGGTCGTTTGCCTGCCACGAAACGGTCCGGGTCCCACGATTATTTTTGGACTTCGAACTGCCGGAGCCTGATTTCTGTTGATCCGAACCACCCCCCTGCCGTTGACCGTTCACCTGCAATTTCTGTATCTGCGGCCGGCGATTTGTCTGACGGTAACTGGTTTCAATTGCAAGAACCTCAGGACTTTCGGCCTCGCCCGCCGTTGAAAGAGTCAATTTAATCTGGGCAAACCTGCCCATCGGCAAATTCAGTGGCTGCCCGGTATTTTTTCGAACGGGCATCGACCATTCACTCCATGTTTTGTCCGGTTTCCGAGAATTGCCGGTTCTTAGCTCCACTTCCCACGCCGCGCCGTCCGGACAATCTCCTCTCCAGCTGATTCGACTCCACGCGGAAAGATAGCCGGCATCGTAGACTGAGCTGGCAAAAGTACCTGTCTCCCGCAGTTCCTTACCCAGCCGCCAGAGCCCGCCACCATTGGACGTGCCGATAATCACAGCACCCTCTGCGTCAACCGCCATGGCTGATATGTGGCGCGCCTGGAAATCGCCCACCACACGCATTACCCCTTTACGATTGACTCCGACAAGCCGCCCCTCTACACCTGTGCCGGCCATGAGTTCCTGATTCGACGAAAATGCCATAGAAAGAACCAGTGCTTGCTGGAAACTGGCAAGCCGAACGGCACCTTCCCCCGGGACCATTCGGTATATGCTGTTGTCAGACGCCGGTTTGCCGGGCAGAACCTGGGCCGAAGGACCTTCACCGGAAGATGGTGCTTTCGGTGCCGATGATTTGCCCGGCTTTTTCGGAGTGTTCGGATTCGGGACCTTCGCCTGAGCTGTCCCGATATAAAGCGCGCCATCTTGTCCCCGAGCGAGTGTTCGGATTTCCTCTTCCTCCGCATCATACACGACAGTCACAGAGCCGTCCATCTTCACGTTATATACCAGCCCGTCAGGTTGCGTACCGACGTACAATGAACCCTTGCCCGACCGCACCACAGATAACAGATTCTTCTGTTTCGCTTTGAAAATCTCGCTGCTTTCTCCCTCGTTATTCAGTTGTATTAAGGCTCCTTCTGGTCCCGTAGCACATACGATTTCGCCGCCGGGCCCCCTGCACATATCCCAAACGTATGTCGCATCCAGATCGGCAAATATCGTCACCTCGTCGGCTTCCGTAATACGATAAATCATGCCCCGCGGAGCCGTCCCCGCCAGGACAACACCGTCATCCAACACAAGCATGCTCTGAACGTGATCTTCGCTCGTCTTATGAACGAGTTCAGCCTTATCCCCCTTCAGCCGGTAAACGGCTCCGGGGCTACCAGCAGCAACCCACATACTGTCATCACCCGGTGCGATATCCCAGACATAATTGGCTTCGAGCCCATTGATTTTCTTGATCGATGGGGCCAACCGCAGCTCACCCGTCGAAAGAAGTGATACCCCGTCCAGTTTGCCCTTAACGAGAGCCTGATAGCCCCGCAATTCCCAGCTCTTTCCCGCCGCAAAACCAAAAGAACAGGACAACCAAATGGCCACCAATAGCCAGATTTTCCTCATTGTAAAACTCCAGTGCTTTTTATTGAAAATCATCTCTTCTCTTCATCGGACGTCCGTGTCAATTCCAGGCACGGCATGTTTGTGCTTTGCTTCTTCAGGTCTCGCTTGACTTCGCCAGAGCAACAGCCTGCTGGCACTTCATCGATACGTCTGTGCATCGTCTGTCGTCGGCGAGCCGATTGTAATCGCTGAACTCTGCGCTCCGGCAACAACCCACGGAGTTTTTACCGTGCTTTTCACGTCCCGATTCAGAGGCATTGCTTTCCCACTCTCGCTGCCGAACGCAAGTATGTTGACGGCCGAGGATGGCAAGTGTGGCATTGCTTCCCCGTCGTAGCGCAGGCCTTCCCGGATAAAAGAAGCTCGGAGGTGCACATGCGTGCTCTGAGGCACTTCCTCAATCAGCATAAGCAGATCCTCGAAGCTATCAGGTGCGAAAAACCCGGGGTCAAGCCCGGCTTCAATACTCCGAGCTGTAAAAGCGTCACAAACCAGTATCTGAGCGGTCGAACCGGGACGCGCATCTCCGGGCACTTTCAACGTCATTTTTACGACTTTATCGTCGCCCTGGAATTCTCGCAATCGCACCCACACAGTGATGGTTTCTCCGGGCAAAAACTTCTGCCGTGGCAAACGCAAGGTTTCGATCTGAGCCGATTTCAGTCCCCTTTTGACATCCAATTCGAACTTGAGGTTTCGGATTTCGGTCTCTTGAAATGGGTTCAACACCAGTGACTCCATCGGCAACCACACAAGTTCAAAAGCCGGG
>JAGXLK010000558.1 GCA_018334735.1 Planctomycetota bacterium
GATCCGGACGGACAAGCTCGCCATCCCAGCTCATGTACACCACATTCAGTCCGCAGATGACAAGTGTATACATTCTCGGCAGCTTCAGTTGGACTGACGGTTCGAAAAAACCGGGCAACTCCTCCGATCCCATGAAAAATGTCTCGAAAGAGCCCTCAATTCCTCGGGCCACGATCGCCGCGGAGGCAACGCCATCCACATCGGGAGACGCCACGATTACAGTCAGATCGCTCATCTTGTCATCCTCTGGAAAACACTCGTTATCCGCCCGGCATTATATTATCCCCCTCGCCCTCCATCAACACGGCAAAGGGCAAATAAAGAACGAAAGGCCCGCTTCCCGGGGGGCATTGCGAGGCGCCTCTGGCCCTCGCAATGACACGTGAACCTGAATGGCTGAGTGCAACGCACCCTAACCGTGTATTCACCCTGTCGGGGCGCGTGAGCCGTCATGGCTCGTTACTCAGTCTTCGTTTGTCAAACGGTGAGATACCGGAAAGGAGGTAAATAAACGGATCAAAACCTACCTGTGCGGGTCCGCGCCCGTGCAGAACTCGCTGCTCGAACTCCGCGATTCCATGCGGGGGTACGGCTGCCAGTGCGGTATCCACCGGCTTTTCCGGAAGAAGGAACCGTAGCGTAGAGGCCAGGCAGCGAGGCTCCGGGGGTTGGCACTTCGGCCTGCCCTGTGCGAAGCGCTTTCGGAGTCCGGTGAGCAGTTCGGCACAGCCGAACGGAGCACCGCTTTCATTTTGTTCAGAAATCAAATGACATCAAAGCACGGACGGCTAATGGAACGTTTCAACGTTTCTTCGCCGCCGCCTTCACAAACCGGTGGAGGTTGTTCTCCTCCCACTCCACCGCCCGCTGATATTCCGGGAATTCCTCAATCTGTTCCGTGAACTCAACCGAATGCACATTCCCCGGCGTCGGGGGGATCTCCCGATGCAGCATCTCGTGGAAAATCAGAAACCGGACAAAATATCCCGGCACAAACGACGCATCGAGTTTGGGATTGATCCGTATCAGATCTTTCCGCCCGTCGTAAGACGCAAACTGTATGCTCGATTTATTCTTTCCCGGCGTCGTCCGTCCCCAGCTAATGTGCGGCCAGTCATCGTCAGGAAAATGTTCGCCCAGCACTTCGTCCCGAAGTTCCTCAAGATCAAAATGCCGCCCCCTCGGACGCAGATAGGTTCGCCGCGGTTGATAGTTGATCCGGTGTTCGTTCTCGCGGATGTATTCGCGAACGCAATCCATCCCGCTCTCATCCCCGCCGATATAGTATCCCACTGCATTCAAAACGTCATCCGGCGCATCAAGAAACATGCGGTGCATACGGACTTCAGCCACACCGTCGCGGTGGCGAACCGAGATCATCGACCGGTAATTATCCGTGAGGGTCAGTCTTACGTCGCAGCCGCTGTGTCGCTCAAGCTGTCGGGGCAATTCACGTTTCGTCATATCAACACCTCCGGCTGAACTTCACATCAATGCTACTCTGTCGGAATCCGTTCCAGGACAAGAGATCCATAAGCCGGTATGCTGACAAGATCCTCAACCTCCCGGCCGGTCAGCAGATCCCCGAACTTATCGTCACCGAGCGGAATATTCACACTTTCATCGTTGAAATTCAGCAGGAAAACGAACTCCCCCTCACCATCTCTCCGCACCTGTGCGGTAACACCCTCCGGCAATTCGGTTTCCAGGGTGCGTTTCAGTCGAAGTTCCTCGCTGAGCGAACCGTAAAAATCGTCCAGAAATTCCCCGTCGTCCTGGAAAGCAACGTAGTAAACCTGACCTTCGCCAAACTGATTTACCGTCAACGCCGGGCGCCCCGCATAAAAGTCTTCAGCATATCTCGCAAGGACCTCCGCATCTTCTTCGCGAACGAGATCGCAGAATATGCGCGTCCCGTAGCTTCCTTGCAGGCCGAGGGAGTTCCCTTCTTCCATCTCCACGCGGTTTGATTCGTCATCATAAAGCACATCCATCTCTTCGGACCAGATACCCGCCAGTTCCCGCAGAGGTCCCGGCCAACCGCCCAGAAAACACCGATCATTCTCATCAACGATGCCGCTCCAGTATGTGATCACCAGCGTGCCTCCCTGCCGCACGAAATCTTCGAGTCGCTCCGAAACGCCGGGGCGGATCATGTAGAGCATCGGTGCCACCAGGAGCCGATACGACTCGAAGCTGCAGTCCATCTCAATAACGTCTACGGGAATTGAGCGCTCCCAGAACGGACGATAATGGTCGTGGCAAATCCCTTCGTAATTCACCTCTTTGCGCGGTCCGGCGGCACCTTCGATGGCCCAGCGGTTCTCCCAATCGTAAATCAGCCCGACCTCGGGCCGAACGCTTGTTCCGATCACCGGATCGAGCTGTTCAAGGATACTTCCTACTTCCGCAACTTCCCGGAAGACCCGGGTATTTTCATGTCCTGCATGATCGACGACCGCACCGTGGAACTTCTCAGCGCCCCCGCGGCTTTTGCGCCACTGGAAATACTGCACCGTATCGGCCCCATGAGCGACCGCCTGGAGGCTGCTCAGACGATGCACGCCCGGACGTTTCAACTTCATGACGGGCATCCAGTTCGTTGAGCTCGGGGTGCTCTCCATCAGCATAAACGGCCGGCCCCCTTTCATGCAGCGATTGATGTCGTGCCGGAAGGAAAACTCCACGGCCGTACGCCGATCCGAGGGACGGTCGTGATATTTCGGGTAGGCATCCCAGGAGATTACGTCAATTTCTTCGGCAAGCCGCCAGTAGTTCAGGCCGGGATACGTCCCCATAAAATTTGTGGTAATGGGGACTTCGGGCGTGTGTTCTCGTAGCACTTCCGCCTCATTACGGATGAGCGATGCCATCTGGTCGGTCACGAACCGTTTCCAGTCCAGCGTCTGCCCCATGATACTTCCCTCGCCGTACGGGCCGCCGGGAGCTTCGATCTGGCTCCAATCGGTATAAGTATGCCCCCAGAAAGCCGTCCACCATTTCTCATTCAGTTCATCCAGCGACTCATATTTTCCCTGGAGCCAATCGCGGAATGTCTGTTCGCAGGATTTGCAGTAACAGGCACCTCCGTATTCGTTGTGGATATGCCAGACGAGCAATGCCGGATGGTCCGCGTAACGTTCGGCGAGCTTGGAAGCAATCTGGCGGCATTTTTCGCGGTAGATTGGGGAGGACAGACAATAATTAACCCGCCCACGGTGACGTCGGCGGATTCGGTCCACGCTCT
>JAGXLK010000559.1 GCA_018334735.1 Planctomycetota bacterium
GAGCCAGCGATTCTTCCAGCACCTGTTCCCCGAAAGTCCCCCAGGCCGGGATCATAAATTTCTGTTCAATATCCGATCGGAAACGGTTGTACGCCGTTCTTGATCCGGCCAGAAGGCGGGTCTCAAGCAACGCGGACGCCTGGATGGCGTCATCGTGCATCAGCCCGATGATGTCCGGGGATGTGTGGAGGGAGAGCCCACTTGCCGGTATGGCTTCGCTAAGAATATCGCTTGCCTTCTGGGAGAGGGCATGGGCGGCATCACGGTCCCGGCCTCCGTGAAGCAAAAGCACCCGGACCGAACTTCCCGCACTGAGCATTCCCCGTCCGTAGCCTCCGGTTGCAATCCAGCACAGCTGCAGGCCCTCGGTATCGAAGGACGTGATCAGCGCACGCAGAGCGTGATCGGCGGCGCGACTTAGAAACCGTGAACAGCGTTTGCCGCGCCGGGTTTCTGTGAATTCGTCGCGGGCGAAATCACGGGCATCTTTCCGAAACTGAGAAATTGCTTCCGCGGTGACATCACCACCGGTTTTTTCTTCAAGGAGGTCGCCGAGGACCTCGTTGTCGGCTATTCGCGCCATTTTCTACTCCAATACTGGCAGAAGATCGGCAATACTATTGACGACAAGGTCAACTTGCGGCGGCAACGGATCGAGCTGGTCCGCCTCGGTGACGCCTGTGAGGACCAGCACGGCTTGCAGTCCGGCATCCCGCGCCATTTTCATGTCGGTTCCGAGTCGATCCCCGAACATCGCGCATTCCTCCGGTGCCAGATCGAGCAACCCCATGACCTCTTCCAGCATAATACGGGACGGTTTGCCGACGATCGGGCTGACCTCGCGTTCGGTGCAGGCTTCAATGGCCGCGATCATGCAGGCGGCATCCGGGAGACGATACCCCGGCATCGGACACGTGCGGTCCGGGTTTGTTGCGACCAATTCAGCTCCGGTCATCGCTGCTTCGTAGGCAATGCGCAGCTTATCATAGTGAAAATCACGGTCCCACGACACCGCGACGACCTCGATTTTCTCTGGATCGTCACTGATTTTCAAGCCGTGTTCTTCAAGATCGCGGATGACGGGTTGTTCGGCGACGGGGTATACGGCCGCTCCGGGATAGTTTTTGCTCAGATACCGGGCCAGAACGAGGGACGAGTTTATGACATCATCCTCGCCGCAGGGGATCCCCAGCTTTTTGAGTTTTTCCACGTATTCATTGCGTGAGGCAATGGGTTTGTTTGTCAAAAAAACGGTCTTACGTCCCATCCCTCTTAATTTTTCAATGACTCTATCGGCCTGCGGGATCAGGTCGTCGCCCAGATAGACTGTGCCGTCGAGGTCGAAGACGAACCCAAGTTTGTTGGCCACCAGCTTTTCCAGCTGTTCCGGTGTTGCATGTGCGCGAGAGGTCTTTTCATGCATGCTTACGGGTCTACTTTCCGCTTAATATTCATTTTAGACCGATGGTTGTGGTTCTGTATATGGGGAGGCGAGACGGTATGATACGGCCGGTTGAGTCTGGTTTCAAATCAATGCGGCCGGTGCCGCCGAGATCCCGGGGTTGCGGGAAGTGTCTCGTGCCGCAGGACGCAACAAAAATCAACGTATGTAGGTGGTTCCCTGCCAGCGCGTCGCGCTGGCTTTGGAGTGCGGCGACCGCGAGTCGCGGTAGACTACATCGGGGGTGTTGCCGGGCCCTTAGTAAGCTCTGCCGGTGAAACTGATATTTCCGGAAATTGAATCCCCCACGGGGGGCGCGAGTCGCGGTGGACCACCTGGGAGGAGCTATTCAGATGCCGATAAGTTGCAAAAAACTTGCGCATTTTCTCCCGTAGGAAACCCCCGCGGGGGGCGCCGCTTTTAATTTGTCAGTGCCATCGTTTCGGGACGCGTTCTATTTTTCGTCTCAGAACCCCGAATTCCGGCGCCTGAGGCCGCCTTCGCAGGGGCTACACTCTGAGGCACTATTTTGGAGTGCGGAACAGCCCCTGGAAGGGGCGATTGAGAGCGTAGCCCCCGGCGACTCCGCGTAGCGGGGGAGTCGGGGGTTGTCGGAGGCCAGCGAATCCCCGCCCCGACGGGGCGGCTGAGCGCGGAAAATGTCAAGGCTGCCATTTTGTTCCGCCAGAAACCAGCAACGACCGGTGGTCTGTGATCGGTGATCAGTGGTCACTCACCAGTGTCCCGTGTCCCGTCCTGCTATAGGTTGACAGTGTAATCAGTTCATTAACTGTCGTTCGACAACTAACAACTAACAACTATCAACTAACAACTCAGCACGAGCTCCAGTCCGTTATCCGTTCACCAGAAACCAGAAACCGACACCCCGAGCCCCTGAAGGAGCTCACTACGAGCCTGACGATGATTTCGAAGCCCGCAATAATTCTCCGACCGTGCAAAATACAGGGAGTTGCTCGTAGTGGACCGCTTCAGCGGTCCGTTGCGTCGGGACACACACAAAGTTTTGTGGTGGGCCTTCAGCCCACTTTTTTCTCAATGCACACCTGTACCCCAGGGCTCCGACGACCTTCAGCCGTCTGCACCCTGGGCTGTCATATACTGCCCTTTCAGGGCAATGAACGGCAGGGCGCGCTCGGCGATAACCCCCTTGCATCTGAACCGCCGACGAACGGCTGAACGCACAAAATCAAGTGGAACGGACCACTCTGTGGGTTCTGGAAGACCTGTCGGTTTATGGTCCGCATTCTGAACTCCAGCTCCGCAGAGCGGCGCTGAACTCCAGTCCGCTCACGGGATGGGATCTGGGCCGATCATATACCGGCCGCTTGAAAGTCGGTTCGGGTCCGAGCCGTATCTGAGGTGTTGTAGTGCTGATTTTGTTCCGGGAGACTAATCAAGCTCCGCTCGGACTTCCACCCAATCACCATCGCCGCGGCCGGAGCGATACATGGCGTCGAGGACGGCCTGGGTTCTTCGCCCGTCGCGTCCATCGCAGACAAGAGGCGCGCCGGTTCGGAGGGCATCGGCGAAGTTGTCGGCGGCGTTGAGCCATTCCGATTCGATGCGTTCCGGTGGTTCGTCCATCCAGACGTCGTCGATGAAATAGCGTTCCCTGTTTTCTTCCAGTGGGCCGCCGCTGGCTCGGGTGAGCGCTCCTTCGGTCCCATAAGCTTCAAATTCAAAGTACCATGTTTTGTGCGGGAAACAGGTGGTGGCGTAGAGGTTGACGATGCTTCCGTCTTCGTATCGCCAGTTGGCGCAGGCCAGATCTTCTCCCTCG
>JAGXLK010000560.1 GCA_018334735.1 Planctomycetota bacterium
GAGGATGTCGAGCGTGGCGGGCTATTGGAACTGACCGATGTGCGGTTCCGTAATGACGATCATTTAATGCAAACCATGGATCGAATTGTGCGGGAGGTTAACCGCCGTATCGATGAAGGAAGCCCGATGTGCGACGCACGCCTGCCGGACGGCTCACGTGTAAACGCGATTATACCCCCATTGGCTATCGATTACCCCTCGATGTCAATCCGTAAATTCCGCACAGACGTGCTCGGGGCCAAAGAACTTGTCAATGACTTCCAAACCCTGACCGATGAAATAGCCCTTGTCCTCGAAGCCGTTGTTAAAGCAAGAATGAATTGTCTGATCAGCGGTGGTGGTGGCGCCGGGAAAACGACGCTCCTGAATATTATGAGTAGTTTCATTCCCCCGGACGAACGAATTGTTACCATTGAAGATAGTGCCGAGCTGCAGCTACAGCAACCCCACGTTGTGCGTCTCGAAACACGGCCCCCAAATATTGAGGGTGAAGGTGAGGTTGGGCCGTACGATCTGGTTAAGAATGCCCTGCGTATGCGACCCGAACGTATCATTCTTGGTGAGGTCCGTGGCGCTGAGGCTCTCGACATGCTGCAGGCCATGAATACCGGCCACGAAGGTTCTATGTGTACGATTCACGCTAATACTCCGCGCGATGCCCTGAGCAGAATTGAAACGATGATCTCTATGGGAGGCGTGGAACTGCCACAAAAAGCCATGCGGAAGCAAATCGCCAGCGCTATCGATATTGTGATCCAGATTGACCGCATGGCCGACGGTAGCCGGAAACTTACCGCCTTTTCCGAAGTGCTTGGTCTGGAAGGCGATACCGTTACGATGCAAGATATTTTCAACTACAAGAAAGAAGGCCTCACGGAAAATAACAAAGTCCAGGGGCGGCACATCTCCACCGGTGTTCAGCCCCGTTTCCAAATGCGACTTAAAGCCTCGGGAATTGAAGTACCCGGAGCTATTTTCCTGTCCGAAGAAACAGCGGAACATAAACCAGATATGCTGGCAAAGGCCCGCTCAAGTCTGGAAGGAGACGAAAAACAGAAGAACCCCGTCACTTATCATATCGACCGCAGATCGGTCGCAATGAAAGCTGAGCGCTATAATGAGGTTAAAAACGACCTTCAACAAAGACTCTATGACGAAATGGACCCCACAGCCCTCACCGAGTTGGAAGAAGATCGGATGGAATCTCATATCTCTTCCGCAGCGAAAAAACTCCTGAAAGAAACAGCTCTAAATCTCAATCGCAACGAACGCCAGCAGCTGCTCAAAGATATTACCGACGAAATGATGGGCTTCGGCCCCCTTGAACCCCTGCTGGAAGACCCCGAAGTCAGCGATATACTGGTTAACGGAGCAAAACAGACTTACGTCGAGGTAAGCGGAAAACTTCATCTTACCGACGTCGAATTCAACGATAACGAACATGTTATGCACGTAATCGACAGAATCGTCACCACGGTCGGCCGTCATGTCGATGAAGGAAGCCCCATGTGCGATGCGCGATTGCCGGACGGCTCCCGTGTCAACGTCATTATCCCGCCGCTGGCTATTGACTATCCCTCGGTCTCTATCCGTAAGTTTAAAACGGACGCTCTGAGCGTCTCCGACCTGGTTGATAAGTTCAATTCCATGAGCCGAGAAATGGCAACCCTGCTGGAAGCGTGCGTTAGTGCGGGCTTGAATATACTTATCAGCGGTGGAACCGGTGCCGGTAAAACAACCCTGCTCAACATTCTCAGTGGATTTATTCCTCAACACGAGAGAATCGTTACAATTGAGGATAGTGCCGAATTGCAGCTGCAGAAACCTCATGTCGTTCGTCTCGAGACACGACCACCCAACATCGAAGGAAAAGGTGAAATCACCCCTTATGATCTGCTGCGGAACGCTTTGCGTATGCGCGCGGACCGTATCATCCTGGGTGAGGTGCGTGGAGAAGAAGCTCTGGATATGTTACAGGCCATGAACACCGGCCACGAAGGTTCTATGTCAACTATCCACGCAAATACCCCACGTGACGCGATCAGCCGACTGGAAAACCTTGTTGCAATGGGCGGGCTTGATCTCCCTCAGAAAGCAATGCGTAAACAAATCGCCAGCGCCATTGACTTGATCGTGCAGGGTAACCGATTCTCCGATGGGACAAGAAAACAGACATGTATATCCGAAGTGCTCGGGATGGAAGGCGATCAGGTCACCATGCAAGATATATTCCTCTTTGATAGAGAGGGCATTGGTGATGACGGTAAAGTGCTCGGAGAGTTTGTCGCAACCGGGGTTCAACCTCGATTCCTGCAAAAATTGAAATCTTCTGGTGTCAACTTGCCGCTGGACCTTTTTTCGCGTGAATGATCCATATTCCATTCGCCTCAGGAAAACCAACAAATGACACTCCAAATCATTATACTCGGTCTTATATTCCTATCCGTTATTTTCGCCGGGCTCAGTGTCTGGTTGCTGGTGGGCAACAAAGGAGCTTCAACAGACCGTATCCGCGAAAGGCTTCAGGGAGTCCGCCAGGTCGAAGAATATAACCTCGGCGATAACCTTGCGGAAAGAGAAAAAGAAAAGCAGCAAAAAAAAGAAGAGAAACGGAAAGTCGTCAAGCAAAAGGCTTTCAGCAACATACCTGCGCTTCAGGATAAAATTGGCGGCCAGGAGTGGGCAGAGTTGCTAAATGCACAACTCCGACAAGCGGATATGCCCATAAGTGTTGCCCAATTCGGGGCTATATGTTTTGGGGCCGGACTTTTCGGAGCGATTATCACCATTATCTGGCAGGGATCATTCTCTTTGCTGTACACACCACCCGCATTCTTAATCCTCGCCGCAGCTCCATATCTCTACGTCCACTTCACTGTTAAAAGCAGGATCAAAAAATTCGGATCACAATTCCCCGATGCTCTCGATCTGCTCAGCAGCTGTGTAAAAAGTGGTCAATCACTTAACGCTGCCATTCAAAATGTCGCCGACGAAATGCCAGACCCTGTTGCGGATGAATTCAGTATAATGGCTGATGAATTGACCTTCGGTGAAGAACAGGGGAAGGTGCTCGAGCACCTTCGAAAAAGGCTCAACACTGAAGATGTGCAGGTTTTTTGCACTGCATTGATGATACAAAAAGAAACCGGTGGTAACCTTTCCGAAGTGCTCGACGGCCTCCAAAACACTATACGCGAGCGATTCCGCATTCTCCGCCAGGTCAGAACCCTGACCGCCCAGG